>JBAWVE010000043.1:0-13964 GCA_037147435.1 Parachlamydiaceae bacterium | reverse complement strand
ATCTTCGCGTTATCTTCGTTTCCTTCGCGATCTTCGCGTTCAATAAAAATTCATTTGCGGGAGTTACTGCGAAAGTTGTGCGAAAGTTGTTTTGAGCTTTAAAATATTTTGTGGTAAACACAAAGATGGGTCATGCCGTTAAAAAAGGGAAAATTATGGATATTCACGAATACCAGGCAAAAGAGATTCTGCGTCAGTATGGCATTTCCACTCCTGATTTTGGTGTGATTTCCTCTTCTGCTGAAGTGCTGAAGGTGGCTGATGCTTTGCATCTCGAAAGCGCTATTCTTAAAGTGCAGGTTCACGCCGGAGGCAGAGGGAAGGCCGGAGGGGTAAAAATAGCCCGCAATCGAAAAGAAATGGTTGAGGTTGCAGACCAGCTTCTTGGATTGAAAATTATCAACAACCAGACTGGGTCTAAGGGTATTACTGCCCGTCAAGTACTTGTGACAGCACTCATTGATGTCAAAAGGGAATTTTATGTTGGAGCGGTTATCGACCGTAAACGGGCCCAAGCAACGTTAATTGTTTCTACTGAAGGCGGTATGGACATCGAGGAAGTAGCGGCAAAACATCCCCATAAAATTTTAACCGTTCCCTTGACTGAAAATGGCTCCATCAGAGGTTACAATCTCATTAGGATCGTTAATTTTCTCGGATGGACAGGCAGTCTTGCTGAGCAGGGAAAAAAAATTGTTCAGGGTATTGCTAGAGCGTTTGTTGAAAAAGATGCGTCACTTATTGAAATCAATCCTCTTGTTGAGACCGTGCAAGGGGACCTGATCGCCCTCGACGCTAAGTTTAGTATCGACGACAATGCCTTGTACCGCCACCCTGAGATTGCCGCTTTTTATGATCCATCCCAGATAACTTCTGAAGAAGTGCACGCAAGGGTCAATGACCTTGCTTATGTAGCTTTAGAAGGTAATATTGGGTGCATGGTCAATGGTGCCGGACTGGCCATGGCGACTATGGACATCATCCATTTATGTGGTGGGGCCCCTGCCAACTTCCTGGACGTCGGCGGTGGGGCCTCCCGGGAAAAGGTTGCTGCAGGGTTTAAGATTATTCTATCCGATCCCAAAGTCAAAGCTATTCTCGTTAATATTTTTGGAGGGATCATGAATTGCGAAACACTCGCGGCAGGTATTGTGGCTGCGGCTGGGGAACTGCAAATGACTCTGCCTTTGGTTGTCAGAATGGAAGGGACAAATGTTGAACAGGGAAGAAGGACATTGCAAGAGTCTGGGTTGAAAATCATTATTGCTCCTACACTCACAGAAGCTGCTGAACGGGTTGTTGCTGAAGCGAAAAAAAGGAACTGATATGGCAATTTTAGTGAATCAAGCGACAAAAGTCATCACTCAGGGCATTACGGGAAAATCGGGGCGATTCAACACAGAACAGTGTCTTGCCTATGGGTCCCAATTCGTTGGCGGGGTCACTCCGGGAAAAGGGGGGCAATCCCTCTTTGACCTGCCTATATTCGATACTGTTGCCGAGGCTAAAGCTGCTACACAATGCGATGCTTCCATGATTTTTGTGCCGGCTCCCTATGCTGCTGAAGCCATCCTGGAGGCTGAAGAGGCCGGCATTGCCCTTATTGTATGCATTACAGAAGGAATTCCTATCCGCGATATGCTTGAGGTCAGCCGCGTCATGCGCTCCAGCAAAACAAGTCGATTAATCGGACCTAATTGTCCGGGTGTCATCACTCCTGGAGAATGCAAGATTGGAATTATGCCGGGTTATATCCATCTAAAAGGGCATGTTGGCATTGTTTCCCGCTCGGGAACTTTAACTTATGAAGCCGTCTGGCAGACAACCCAACTGGGGATCGGTCAATCCACATGTGTGGGAATTGGCGGTGACCCCCTTAATGGCACAAACTTTATCGATGTCCTCGAACTGTTCGAGAATGATCCTGAAACGCATGCAATTCTTATGATTGGCGAAATCGGGGGGGATGCCGAAGAGAGTGCTGCTGAATGGATTCGCTCAAACTGCACAAAACCAGTAGCTTCCTTTATTGCCGGCATGACGGCGCCGGCCGGAAGACGAATGGGGCACGCCGGCGCCATCATTTCAGGTGGAAAAGGAACAGCTAAAGACAAAATCCACGCTTTGAAATCGGCTGGAGCCCTCATCGCTGCCAGTCCTGCAGAAATGGGTGTTGCCATACAAAAGGCAATGCAGTTAACATAGGGATCAAAGTCATCGAGGAGCGAATCATCACATGATTAAAATTCCAGGAAGAATCCCTTTAACTATCCATCCGGTCTTTTGGTTTGTTGCTATTTTTATTGCGTGGATTAATACACAGACTCTGTCAGGAACAGTTATTTTTACTGGTATTATCCTGTTTTCTGTCATCATTCATGAGTTCGGTCATGCTCTAACAGCGATAGCCTTCGGACAGAATGCCAAAATTGAATTGGTCGGATTTGGGGGGGCTACTTATAGGCAGGGAGGAAGAAAACTTCGGCCCTGGCAGGAATTTATCATTGTTTTGAATGGCCCTCTGGCAGGATTTCTCCTGGCTTTATTTGCTGGGTGGTTGCATCTTCTGCTCAATATTTCCCACTCTGATTCTCTTTTGAGCAACATTACGCAAACTACTTTTTATGTTAATATTTTTTGGACAATTCTTAATCTGGCGCCGGTACAGCCGTTGGATGGAGGGAAACTTCTCACGATATTTCTAGAGGGTATTTTTGGGTTGCGTGGAAAAAAAGTTTCCCTGTTTATCAGCCTTATGTTTGCCGCACTTTTAGGAATAGTTTTCCTCTCCACACAAAATTTTCTTATCGGGGCATTTTTTCTTCTCTTTACATTTGAGAGTTTTCGAGCCTGGAAGCACAGCTTGTCAATCACCAAACAAGATCAAAATTTCATCTTACAGCATGAATTGAAAGAGGCTGAGTACGACATGGCAAATGGCCGTAAAGATGAGGCATTAAAAAAATTCTCCAGGCTCAAAGACATGGCTAAGGCAGGTATAATTTATCTCGCTGCAACAGAGAATGCTGCCCACTTGCTTGCTGAAAAAGGCGATGTCCAGGAAGCTCACGATTTACTGGTCACTCTTGGGAAGAAACTCAGTCCCGAAGGAACCCGCCTCCTACATCGACTCGCTTACCGAAAAGGTGACTGGAATGAGGCTATAGCTCTCGGCAATCGCACTTATCACTATCATCCCGATAGTGACACGGCCCTAATCAATGCGATGTGTCATGCCATCTTGGGACAAGTCAAGCCCGCAGTTGGGTGGCTCCACTGTGCCATTAAAGAAGGGCTTCCCAATATGAATGCTGTGCTAACTCAAAAAGAATTCGACCCCATCCGCAATGACCCTCTCTTCTTGGAACTTAAAGCTGGTCATGTTAATTCAAGGTGATCAAGGCCATAAATTGAGTACACTATCCTCCCATTGAAATAAATACTTGAATTCTCTATGATTCAAAAAGTAGCGTCCCTTAACCTAAACGAAAAATATTAATGACAAAATTAAAAAAAATACTATTGGTCGAAGATGATTTTGATATCCAGGAAATCATCAAATGCACACTCTCTTCTATAGGTGGCTTTTCCGTAGATGTTTGCAGTTCGGGAGAAGAGGCCTTAAAGAAGATCTCACATTTAAAACCTCAACTTATTTTGTTGGATGTGATGATGCCCTTCATGGATGGCCCGACAACTCTACAACACCTGAAACAGATGGAAGAAGCAGCATCCATTCCTGTGATTTTCATTACAGCTAAGGTGCAACCTCATGAACTGGCTTCCTATGAAAAAATGGGCGTTTTGGGTACAATTTCAAAGCCCTTCGACCCGATGACTTTAGCTGAAATAGTATTGCAGATGTGGAAAAAAAACGGATTGGATAAATAATGGAAGAAAATTTAGGTTTTCCACTTTTCGACTCTATAGAAGATGGCATTATTGTATCTGATAATCTTGGGAAAATTATACTTATCAACAAATATGCAGAAAAATTGTTAGGTTATCAAAGGGAGGAACTGATCGGAAGCCTAATTGAGGTTCTTGTTCCGGACAGATTTACAAAAATTCATAAAGAGCATAAACAGAACTACTTTCAACATCCGCAGATTAGAGAAATGGGGCATGGAAGAGAACTCTATGCTAAGCGAAAAGATGGTTCTGAATTCCTCGTGGAGATCGGCTTAAGTCCAGTAACTATCGATGATGTGCACTGTGTCTGCGCAACAATGAGAGATATCTCAGAGCGGGTGAAAACAAGAAAAAGATTCAAGGACCTCCTTGACTTATTTCTTGATGCCGTGATTCTGATGGATGAACAGGGGAATATTCAGGAAGTCAATGCCCAGGCAGAACATTTATTTGGGTATCAATACGACGAAGTTATCTCAAAAAAAATAGAATTATTAGTACCAGAAAAATTTCCAGAAGATTATCAGAACGTTATAAAAGATCTTTTTGTTAAAAACCAAAAAAAAATCATGGGCACTGATATGATACTTCACGGAAAAAGAAAAGACGGATCACAATTTCCCACAGAAATTACTCTAAATCCTCTTGAAATGGAACAAGAGACATTAATCGCAGCGATCGTTCGCGATATCACCTCACGAAAGCAGTTTGAGCGCCAATTGTTCGAAAGCGAACAGCGTTTTCATTCGCTTGTCGATGTGGCGATTGATAGCATCCTCACAGTAGATGATCAAGGATTGATCCTTTTTTATAATAATGCTTCGGAAACTATCTTTGGGTACTCCCGACAATACATCCTTGGAAAGAGCATTCATGTGCTGCTCTCTGATCTCAATAATCATGATATATTGAATGCCCTTAAATTCCCTGATCAAGCTGAAAATAAAAAATTCTTTGAAAAATATCACAACATCCTCTGCAAACGTGAAAATGGTGAAATATTTCCTGCAGAAGTTTCTATTGGCCGCATATCCTTCGAAGGAAAACCCGTTTTTACTTGGATTCTCAGAGATATCACCGATAGACAGCGATTAATTAAAATGAAATCTGAATTCATTTCGACAGTCAGTCACGAACTAAGAACCCCTCTTACATCAATTAATGGTGCCATCGGGCTCATACTCATGGGCAAAGGAGGGAAAATTAGTCCTGAGATGAGGACTTTTGTAGAAATAGCCCACCGCAACAGCGAACGCCTAGTTCTTCTGGTTAATGATATTTTAGATGTGGAAAAAATTGAAGCAGATAAAATGGCCTTCAATATGGAGACTGTAGATCTCGTTAAAGTTCTCAAGAATATCATGGAAAATGATCGCGTATATGCAGATTCGTTTCAGGTGTCGCTGGCCTACGATTGCCCCTATAAATCCTTGATGCTAAAAACGGATACGCAGCGTCTCACTCAGGTCATCACGAACTTATTGTCCAATGCTATCAAATTCTCCTCCCCGAAAGAAACTGTCACATTAAAAGTAGAGCAGCAGAAAAATAAAGTGCGTATTAGTATCATTGACCACGGCCCAGGCATCCCCAAAGCATTTCAACCTAAATTATTTCAAAAGTTCGTCCAACTCGATTCTTCAGATAATAGAAAACGAGGGGGAACAGGCCTTGGGCTGGCAATAGCAAAAATGATCACACAAAAACTCGGTGGAACAATTGGCTTCAAAAGCCAAGAGGGGAAGGGATCTACCTTCTACATCGAACTTGATACAGGGCCTTCGGCTCGCGGGTAGGGTGTGGACACAGGAATAAAATAACAAGATTTGCCAGCCGAAGGTATCCTGCCTATCCTACCCATCCTGCCTATCTTGTTATTTTATTCCTGAGTCCACACTCAACCCGCCGCCAAAGGTTATCCTGTTTCTTCTTCAGAAGCCTCATCGGCCTCCCCGTGACACGCTGCGGCATCTATCTGGAAATTCATGATAAGGTCTCTTACAGCCTCGGGATTTTCGGCTTTGCTGATCGCTTCCCGAAAGGTTCTGGTTCCTGCAGACTTTTTTAGATACCAACATCCGATGCGCCGCATATCTACCGCTGCACGACGCGAGTGGTGATAGTCTAAAGTGTGAAAAAAATGCTCTAGAAGATCTTGGCGGCACTGTTCCTGTGTTTGCTGCCGAGTCTCCCCCATCTGCAGATATTGAACAATATCTTCTATGATCCACGGCTGGCCTAATGTGCCGCGAGCCACTAAAACGGCATCGCACCCTGTATGTTCGAACATCTTTTGCACCGATGGACCATCAACAGCATCTCCATTGCCTATCACCTTGATCGTTGTTGCAACCTCTTTACACGCCTTGATGTAATCCCAGTTGGCAGGCCCTTTGTAGCCCTGCTTCCGCGTACGGGCATGAATGCAGATAGCTTTAGCTCCTGCCTGTTCGGCAATCTGTGTAATCAGTGGAGCGTTGATCTGGGATTCATCCCATCCTGCGCGGATTTTTACTGTGACGGGAATATTGACAGCTGCCACAATATTTGCTAACACATCGCCGATGAGGTTTGGTGTTTTCAGCATTCCCGAGCCGCTGCCATCTTTTGTAACTTTATCTACAGGGCATCCGCAATTTAAATCGACGGAATCGAATCCAAGTTCCTGGATGATGCGTGCGGCCTGAGCGGCGATTTCCGGCTTACTGCCGCAGAGTTGTGCACCGATGGGGTGCATTGATTTGTCGTAATCAAGAATATGAAATGTCCCTGGATCATGACGGATCAATGCGTCCATTTTGACCATTTCACAGAACATGATGCCAGGTCGGTATTTGGCTGACATTTTGCGGAAGGGGAAGTCGGAACATCCAGCCAGTGGAGCATAAAAAATATTATTTGGAAGAAAGAGAGATCCGAGTTGGAATGGGGCAAGGTATTTTTTCATGAGAGGATCGATATGAGAAAGAATTTAATAGCCTGTTCCATAACACTTAAACAGAGGAAGGCTACAATGGGACTCAAGTCGAACATACCCAGAGGAGGAATAAAACGACGAAAAAAATTGAGATATGGGTCAGTGTAAAAAACAATGAAATGCATCCAACGCTGTCCCTGGATTTCGGGAATCCACGAAGCAATGATACGAACAAACAACATGATCGTAAAAATAAGAAAAAGTTTTTCAACAATATATATCAAAAGCACAGTTGATCCCACCCAGTTTTTTAAAAGGTATTATACCATAAAAATAATTTTCCGTCGAGACTTTATTGCGACTTTATTGCGACATTTCTATTTTGCCCCAACAGACTTTATTGCAGACTTTACTGCTGGACTTTAGAGCTGGAGTTTCGGCCTTGATCACCTTTACAGTGAAAATTTTCGGTCAGAATTTTGCAAAATGGCTGCATTTGTGTGATGGCGTGTTGTGTGAGGGAGTTTTACAGGATAGGCAGGATGTCGCAGCAGGATTTTTATGGGGATGAGTTTTGAGGGATGGAAATTGGGGTGTTTGTGTAAGTCATAAAAATCCTACTGCTACATCCGGCGAATCATTTGCAATATGCATGGCACGTCGTTGCTTTCATATCATTCCGAAAGGTCCAGATTTATCACCCTGTTTCTTCTTTTTTTCGATGTCTTTTTTCGATTTTTCTGATTTATTTGGGGCGCTGATCTTAAACGGCTTTGTTGGCGGCAGAGGAGGAGCTCCCCGTGTATCAAGATTATCTTGATAGACATATTTTACAGAATCATAGGAAAACTGCTGATTGGAAATTGGATTTGTCATAAAAACACCTCCCATGTAAGTAACACTTAGCTCATTATAACATACTTTACAATTCGATTGTTGATTTTTGTTTAGGTACTTTGCATGCCTATACGCTTGACGCCCAAATTCCCTCTCAGCGTCTTCGCGTTAAAATATATATATATAGGCCTTGATCACCTTTTCGATTAAAAAACATGCCTCTTGAAAATAATAGGTGCGAGGTTTTGTGTCGGCCCTCCGGGACTCGATCGTTTGTTTGGATGGTTCCCAGGCTTCACTCGCTCCTCCGGAGCATCGTCTCAGCCTGGGACACAAACAAAGGATCGAGTCCCGGAGGGCCGACACAAAACCTCGCCACTAATTCTTCTCACGAGCCTTATTTTTGACCGAAATTTTCACTATGAAGGTGAATAAGGTCTGATTTTTTATTGATTTTTTTTGAATAATCGTTCATATGTCTCATGCAACGAGGCAAAAAACATATGGTGCAGCACGAAGATACCCCTGTTAAACTGATGTTATACCCAGCCATACTCTTTATGGTGTTTGGGATGACTGTCGGCGTTTACATTGCGTTCAACACATTTGTCTTTCCGGATTATTTTGCCGGAGAGTACGTTCACTTCGGAAGGGTGCGCCCTGTGCATGTCGGTACAGTGACATTGTTATGGCTTCTATCTGCGAATGTGGGGTTATTTTATTATTTTGTCCCACGGTTGTGCGGGGTTTCATTATGGAGTCCGCGGCTGGCATATGTGTCGTGTGCCCTGTGGTGGTCCTCTCTGATTTTGGGAGTATTTTCTTACCCTTGGGGGACAAATTTCGGATGGGAGTATGCCGAACTGCCCAATTCGATTTCCTGGATTCCTACAAAGGCGATGACAACGTTGGCATGGCTGCTTGTTGTCGTTAATCTCTTTATGACAATAGCTACCAGAAAATACATAAAAATGTACGTTTCCCTTTGGTATGCAATGGGAACAATGATTTGGACGACGTTCACTTTTGTCGTTGGAAGCTACGGCATTAATTTCGTGCCTGAAGGCATCTCACGCGTCAACGTTAGTTTCTTTTACGTACACAATCTTGTTGGCCTCGTTTTTACTCCAATGGGATTGGCTACAGCGTATTATTTTCTTCCCAAACTGTCGAACACGCCAATTTATAGTCACCGTCTATCGATGGTGGGATTTTGGTCGATTGCATTTGTCTATGCGTGGATTGGTGCACACCATATTATGCACGGTCCGATGTCGCAGTGGCTTCAAACTACGGCGGTTGTTTTTTCTCTGTGGCTATTTATCCCCGTCTGGACCGTTGTCACTAATCTGTTTGCTACCTTAAAGGACCAGTGGGCGCTGTATTCCCAGAGCGCACCCATACGTTTTTTGATGATGGCAAATATTTTCTACCTTCTTACTTGTGTGCAAGGACCGTTAATGGCCTTGCGCAATGTTAATGAGATCACATCCAAAACAGACTGGGTGATCGGTCACTCACATATAGCCCTCTATGCGACATTCACATTTTTTGCCATTGCTGGGATTTATCAGGCAATTCCCGTGATCACAAAGAAGCCATTGTGGTCGAAACGATTGGCTGATTGGCATTTTAGTTTGAATCTTTTAGGGAGTATCCCCTTTCTTCTGGCTCTTTGGGTGGGAGGTTTCTGGCAAGGGATGGAGTGGGCGACGTGGGCGAATGGAACGAGCTATGCTGAATTTCACAATAATCTGACAGTGATGCCATTTTTACAGACAATTGCCGATATGCGCCCATTTTGGATTTTAAGAGGAATTGGCGGGGTAATTATCTTGTTTGCGAATCTGTTATTTGTTGTAAATATTTTCAATACGATTGTGCTGGAACCGGTAAAAGAAGAGCAGCCAGTCGGTGCGGAGGTTAAAGCTTGATGACAACACCTCAACCCTCGCAAATACCACCTCCAAATCACCATGGTTTTGTCCATAATCTGGACAAGTCAGCGATTTTCACTGTTATCGGCATCATCCTGCTTTTTTCTACAGCCGTCTGTGTGACCTTATTGGCGCCGCGCTATGTTGATCCCACGTGGACCACACCCAGCAGCTCTTATCAGGTCCAGATGTATGAAGTTTCAGATCCAAATCTCTACATCAGCACAGCAGCATCTAAAAGTCAAACGCTGCAGGCAATATACCATATTAAGGAAGATTATTCCCTCTTAGCCTTTCATGAAAGCGATACCCTGAAAATCGTGGCCCCGGAAAATCTCAAGAAGTTTGTCACCAGTCACAATGAAAAGGTGTTAAAACTCACTTCAGAGCTCCTATTGCTTCGCCGCCCCCAAAAAACAGACAGCTTCGATGCAGCGGCGGCAGCAGGAAAATTGATAGCTGATTTACAGGCTGAATGGGAAAAGAATCACCCAGACTGGAAAGAGAAAAAAAGTGTTAAGCCAAATTTCGATGTTCTAGAAATTTTTTCTCCTGGAGGACATGAGGCGTTCGCTGCAGCCCAATCGGAAGGGACAATTGAAAACTGGGTGGATCATGAGTACAAAATACTTGATGCTACCTTAAAACACCCCTATCATGAAAGCCCGGGGGTTATCTATATCAACAATCCACAAGAGTATCGGATCATTAGACATGTTTTTAATAACAGCGAAGAGTGGCATTACGATCCAAATGGTGAGCCAATTAAGAGTTTTGAGCAGCTAACTAAGAATGCTGTTGGATTTCGCTCGCGAGCGGAGCTTATTGCCCTTGGGGAACATATCTATGCAATCGAAGGGTGTTGGTATTGCCATACTGATCAAACGCGCACATTGGTACAGGACGTCGTATTGAATGGATCGGATTCCTACCCAGCACCACCTTCATCAGCAAATGAATATATTTACCAAAAAATAACCTTTCCGGGCACACGCCGCATTGGTCCCGATATTTCTCGTGTGGGAATTAAACGACCCAGCCGCGACTGGCATAAAGGGCATTTTTCGTCTCCAAAAACTGCCAGTCAGGGATCAATTATGCCCTCCTTCCGCCACTTCTTCGACGAGGATCCACGCGGATCATCCACTAATACAGCTGGTATTCCCAATTATCAATTTGAGGCAATCTACCAATATTTGATGACTAAAGGAACCAGGATTACACCTCCGACGCAGGCTTGGTGGTTGGGTAAGGATCCGATCCGTACCAAAGAAATCATTGAAGGGGAGTACACGTTGCCGAAATGACATCTTTTGTGATTGTTTTGTTTGGGGCTGTTCTGGCTGATGAACGTGATTGGAGTGGTATCTATGGTGGGATTTTTCATTATAGCATGATTTTTGCTACCTCCGGCAGCGCGTTATTGGCTTTTTTTTATTTTTGGAAGAAAGGTCGATTGGATTTAGATGAAGAGCCAAAAATCTTGATGATGCAGGATGACAGGAAGGAGGATGCTGATGGAGCCTGAAGAGCCGCGAGTACCTGGAGCGGGACACCCTGAGGTCGAAGAATATGGAGATGAAGGTATTGCCTCGGGAGATGCACCGATCCCTGGGTGGTTGAAATGCAATTATGTCTTGTGGATTGTCGTTGGGTTTGTAGGATTCTATTTATTTTGGAATGGCAGTGCTGGGTGGCTCGACCGCGGTTATTGGAACGAGTTACAAAGGGCGGCCAGCACAGTGTATCCTTTCAACACCGTTCAACTCATCGAGGACGCTAAAAAATAGTAAAAGATCCTTCCTGTGCATGTCATCGTGGCTTATCGGTTTGGGTGATCCAGGCGGATGATCGCTACTCCGGTGCCCAGTGAATCGAAAATAACGACAGAGTATCCCATTTCTTTAATGAGCATTGCTGTTCTGCCGCACGGCCTTCCACGGCCTACATCGTGTAAAATAACAGTTCCCTCCCTGGACATGTACGGAAGCTGATGAACTTGCCGACCAATGGAGCCTGTTTACCAAATCTGTTTGTGTGAGGAATCGATTCTTCGCCTATATTTTGTGAAGCACGATTAGGGATGTATCCTTGCGTAACTTTATCTATTTAAATTTTATTTTGGTAGTAAAGATCACCTGCAAGAGCTTATATTTTCTTTTACCACCAGGGAGATCATCATGACACATGTATTAATTACCGGTATTACAGGGATGGATGGGTCGATACTTGCCGACCAATTGTTAGTTAGTGGGCACCATGTTTACGGATTAGTGAGGCGCAGTGCTTCCCCAAATTATTGGCGCATCCAGCATCAGCTGGATAATCCCCATTTAGTATTAATCGATGGCGATATCACCTCTCAAGAGTCTATTTTCAGAGCGCTAGAACAGGCTGAGCCGAAAATTGTGTTTAATTTGGCTGCGCAGTCTTTTGTTCCATATTCCTGGTCGGCACCTGTGAATACTTTTGAAATCAACAGTATTGGGGTGTTGAATGTTTTAGAGGCAATTCGTAACATTGACCGTTCGATTAAATTTTATCAGGCATCGAGCTCGGAGATGTTTGGAAAAGTGATGGAGACACCCCAGAAAGAAACGACTCCATTTTATCCACGCTCCCCCTATGGAGTCTCCAAAGCAGCAGCCCATTATGCGACAGTCAATTATCATGAAAGTTTTGGAATCCATGCGACATCGGGGATCCTTTTTAATCATGAGCATGAGCGGCGAGGTGAGACCTTTGTATCGCGCAAGGTGACGCAGGGGATTGCCAAGATTTTTGCACTGAAGCAGAAAGGGATGCACTACGAACCTTTGAAAATAGGTAATCTTGAAGCAAAGCGCGATTGGGGTTATGCTGAGGATTACGTAAGAGCTATGATTGATATCGTTAATTATCCAACGGCTGAGACTTTTGTCATTGCGACCGGAATCACGAGAAGTGTCAGGGAGCTCTGTGAAGCGGCTGTCTCGGCGGCAGTACAGACCTTGGAGTTAACACCGCAGAATGTTGTGTGGAAAGGTACTCAAGAAAATGAAATCGGTCTTTTTGATGGGGAGCCCTTGATTGTTGTCTCAAAGGAATTTTATCGACCGGCAGAAGTGGATCTTCTTCTTGGGGATGCATCAAAAGCTAAGAAGCTATTAGGATGGGCACCTGAAGTGTCTTTTGAGGAAATGGTGCGCAGGATGTTTGCATTCGATGTGTCGCACAACGTGAGTGTTAACGTATGATCCAGAAAACACGCATTTCCGGAATCGTTCACATCTTGTTGTGTGGAGGGGTTGGCACTCGTTTGTGGCCCTTGAGTCGCGCTTTGAAGCCAAAGCAATTCATCCCTTTGTTTGATCAACTTTCACTTTTCCAAAAAACTGTGGTGGGAAATCGTCAGTATACTTCTGATTTAATTGTTGTGTGCAATAGCGATCACCGGGATTTAGCTCAGCAGCAGCTTGATGCGTGTGATTGTGAAGCTAAAAATTACATTCTTGAGCCTTCCGGAAGAAATACATCTGCGGCAATAGCCCTGGCGCTTTTGACTGCTTCTCCTGAGGATATTGTACTAGTGACACCCTGTGATCATCAGATAGACTATTCCGAAGCTTATTGCCAGTCAATCAGGCAGGCCGAGTGTTTGGCACAAGAGGGACATATCGTGATTTTTGGGATTGTCCCGCACTCCCCGGAAACAGGGTACGGCTACATTGAAGCCTGTGGGGAGAATGTCAGTAAATTTCATGAGAAGCCAAATCTGGAAACGGCACTACAGTACATCATCGATGGGAGTTATTTTTGGAACAGCGGAATGTTATGTTTTCAAGTCAAAACACTGTTAAACACCATGAAAGTCATAGCGCCGGATATTTTTCAGTCCGCTATGGCTGCCCTGGAAACAGCTTCATGGGATGGTAATTGCATTCACATTGGTTCTGAAGAAATGAATCGCATTCCTTCTATCAGTATTGATTACTCGGTCCTCGAAAAAATACAAGGCCTCAAAATGGTCACTTGTGGATTTCGGTGGAGCGATCTTGGAAGTTTTGATTCGCTATTTTTTCATTTGCAAAAAGATAATCATGGAAATGCACTGGATGTAAAAGGTTTTTATGGTGTGAATGCTAAAAACAACCTTATGATCAGCAAAGACCGCATTATTACAGCAATTGATATAGAGGATCTGGTTGTCATCGACACTAAAGATGCTTTATTGATTGCAAAATCAGGCAGCACCCAAAAAGTCAGGGAAATCGTCAATTTACTCGAGGTTGCGGGGGCGGAGATCCATTTGTAATGCAGGTAAAAATCGGCATGGTTCAAATGAAGGTAACACTTTTGGATGGCCATGATCACCTGAACGA
>JBAWVE010000042.1:0-14301 GCA_037147435.1 Parachlamydiaceae bacterium | reverse complement strand
TAGTTCAGGTGATCTTGGCCATCCAAAAGTGTTACCTTCATTTGAACCATGCCCGATTTCCAATCAAAATAGAGTCATGAAGATAAGTGCTATGGCGGCGGTTCCCGTGAGAACTAAGGTTATAAATCCCAAAATATTCGCCAATAGGTTATTGGTATAGTGACGGACAACTTTGGGGTTGTTGCACATATGCAGCACAAGACCGATCAGCAGTGGTGTGGTGATCCCGTACCCCACGGCAGTGTAAATTAAAAACTGAACAGGCTGTATAGGGATCAGACTAAGCAGAAACCCCAACACAAGAGTTCCTATCATAATGGAGTAGAATCTTTTAGCTTTACGCCAATGCTTATCAATCCCCCCATCTAAATCGAACATATCGCTGATAAAGTACGCAATGGACCCCCCTAAAACAGGTATAGCCAACAGTCCTGTCCCAAAAACCCCCAAAGCAAAGAGAATATAGGCATAATTACCGGCAAGCGGCTTAAGAGCTGCTGCCGCCTCTTCTAGAGTTGCAATATCGCGCAGACCCGCAGGAAAAAGCACTGATGCCGTTGTGAGAATGATGAAAAACATGACGAGGTTTGAAATGACCATACCTACATTAATATCCAGTTTCATCTCCCTCATTTCAGCGTCCCTGCGAATCCACAATTTCCTATGCTGTTTGTGCTCCAAGGACATCGCACTTTGCCAGAAAAAAAGATAAGGGGAAATCGTCGTACCTATGATAGCCACAACAATATAAAGATAATCATGGCTCCACTCTATTTCAGGAACAACAACAGCCCGAAGTACAGCGCCCCAGTCCTGCTGCACCAGAAACGGAACGACAAAATACACCACTAAAACCAAGCAAAGCCATTTTAGAATCGCCGCGACACGATCATAAGATAGAAAAATTAACATATAAATTAAAATCGCTGTAAATCCAAAGGAAAAGACCCCTTGAGGAGCCTGTGGAAAAAGAAGCCTTGCAACGGCATCCATCGCAGCGAGGTCCGCTCCGATATTAAAAATAATTGCAGGAAAAGTAAGAATGACAACAAGATAGATGAAGTATGGGGGATAGTGATCTCGAAGGTTTGAGGCCAATCCCTTTGATGTCGCCAAGCTGAGTCTTGCAAACATTTCCAAAACGACAATCATTAGCGGCAGCGTGGCCCACGCCAGCCATAAAGTCTGCATACCGAAACGTGCTCCCGCTTGGGAATATGTCGCTATGCCAGAGGGGTCGTCATCACTGGCTCCGGTAATGAAACCGGGACCCAATGTCCGCCACAATTTATGAGCCTTTTTTAACATACCGTCCTTATTAATTATTCTACTCGCAAAAATTAGGCAAAATCAAGATAATGCAGGAAGCTGGGCTATCTCTTCAGTCAACACTAAATCACAAATCGTATGAAATCAAAAGCACTATTTTCTAGATACACCCTCTTATGGATGATTCTATGCCTCTACCTGTTGCCGATTGTAGCCCTGATCGCCTACAATGTATTGGTGGAAAACGAGTCCAATGATTGGAATGCATTAAGTGTTGGTATTTTTCTCGCTTCGATTGGAACGTTAATATTTTTCTGGGTCATGGCTCGGTGGACAGTGAGCCATTCGGATGTGCATTTAAGACATCCTGCGGACATGACACCTGACGACAATTCGATTGACCAAGAGCAGGTAAACTTACCCACACAAGATAGGATTGACCCCGAAGAGTACAAGATTACCAAGTTATCGCTTGAGGAGGCTCAACAGGCCCAAATACGACTTTTGCAGGAGATTGATATTCTAACAGAGGACCTCCTTCAATCATCTATCAACAGGAAACAGGACCAACAGCACCTAGAAAAAATCAAAAGTGAAATAGAACAGTTACGGGACTCCTCATCGCAACATCAGGAACAACAGCAACGCTACATCAGGGAACAGCAGGGAACTATTGCCGAACAAAAAACCCTCGTCGAGAAAAAACAGCAGCAAATTGGTTTATTGGAAGCCAAGGTCAACGATTTGACACACGAAATCAAAACTTTATTTCAATTTGCAGAATCCCGTGCCGAATCGTTGCTTTCGCCCATACCGCCCGAAGACCCGCCTCTCCCGATAGAACACCCTCAAGTGCCCCAACCCACCCAACACGAAGAAAACCCTGCGCAGCCAAACCAGGAGGCTTTACATCTGCTTAAGCGCTGTCTGGACATCGCACAAAAAATTATGGGCTCACAACGATTCGGCAGCCAATTATATTCGTTTTTAGAGTCCCCAGCAGACAACTATAGTCTAGATTTGCGCCGCCTCTGCGATCGTCTGCGTGGAGAAACAAACGGAACAATTTTACTCTATTCTCCCAAAGAACATCAGCTGCTTTTTGCCAGCAACCAGGTCAAAGAATTAACCGGTTGGAGCCCCGAAAAATTTGTTCAGAATTTTGGGGAGATCCTTCACGATAAGACAACCTGGAATCGTGGGGTGGAAGGCCTCGCAAGACACAATGAAACGCAAACAAAACTGTCCCTGAGTACGCGGTCTGGACACTCTGTATCCCTCCAGGCACACTTGGGAATGATCCCTTCAGGGATTTTCCGCAACCACATCATCGCCGTTGTTGAATCCTGATTCCGGGATGGGCGATAATCACCTCCATAATGTGAACTTTCGATCAAAATTTTGCAGAATGGCCACATTTGTGTGCGGCGTTTTGTGTGAGGGAGTTTTACAGGATAGGCAGGATAAGGCAGGATTTTTATGGGGATGAGTTTTGAGGAATGGAAATTAAGGAATTAGCGGCAGGCTTTTTCTAGAAACATCCGAAATAGGGCTCTGTACGGGTCTAAAATCCATTTCGCAAAGAAATTTTGCCCCTGGTCCTTTGCATATGGCCACAACAGGGGATTGCCTCCTCCAGGCAGGCTTTCGAGCTGCCGTAAAAGCTCATCGCTGCTCCCTCTTAGACAGCAATCCAGGGTATCTCCTGCAAAGCAAACAGTCCATGCCTTCGCTCTTTGACGGAGAGCCTTTGGCAAAAACCCATCAAAGTTTTCTTTATTTTTATCTTCCTTCAAAAAAAATGGGGATGTAAGGTCCACTGGCAGGGGGGATAACCTGTGGATTCTTACCCCGCGTTCTACAATAGACAACTGATCGTACACCTGCCCTTCCCCCAGTGCATTCATATCGGTAAAATAGTGTGTAGAATCACACAGAATATGTTCGGCAGCAGATAATCGATGATGATTATATCTGTCCTGGTGAAAAATCCACACGACCTGATACCCCAAGGAACCGTAGTCAGCATTGCGTGCTGTCACCTCTTCAGGAGAGATGGGAGAGCATTGAATTTCATACACCAAATGTTTGGTATGCCAGACGACATCGGCAATACGTCCAATGGCAGGAAACCGACATTCCATCTCGACTTCCCCATCGGGCAGTGTATTTTTCAAAAAATATTGAAGCATCAAGTGAGGCATTCCCTTAGCATGAAGATGACAATGTCCATTGGGCTTCACATGATAGAAGTGGGGTTGCCGGTGCATCCCGTGTCGGAGACGCACGGTTTGACGGCATTCTACACACGCGTAATCGTGTTGTTTTGCTGCCTTGCCCGCAAAGACTAACTGTTGGTCTAAATCAAGAGCACAGAGTTGCATCGAATGGATTCTTCTTGCGATTAATCATTTTATTTTTTAAACAGGGATATGGTTAAGCTAATTTGGATCTTGACAAAAACGGGTGTCTATTCCAAACTTCCCCACTTGAGGACCCCCGATTGGCGCATCTATATAATATAGGGAAGCATGAATAAGACTAGTAAAACTACATTTTCTTTGCAACATCAACAGAAAGTCGATGAATTGGTCACCTTGGCAAAGGAGCAAGGATTCATCACCTACGAGGAGATCAATGACATTCTTCCGATGACTTTCGATTCTGCTGACCAGATTGATCAAGTGCTCATTTTCCTAAGCGGAATGGATATCCAGATATTCAATCAAGCTGATGTCGAACGCCAGAAAGAGAAGAAAAAGGAAGCTAAAGAACTAGAAAGCCTTCCAAAACGCGCCGAAGGAACTCCGGATGACCCTGTCCGCATGTACCTGAAAGAAATGGGATCAGTCCCTTTGCTTACCCGTGAAGAAGAAGTCGAAATTTCCAAAAGGATAGAGAAAGCGCAGATTCAGATCGAGAGGATCATCATGCGTTTCCGTTATTCCTCACGAGAAGCTATTTCTATTGCCACCTCGCTTTTACTCTCCAAAGACCGTTTTGATAAATGTATCAGCGAGAAAGAGGTCCCCAATAAACAAGAATTCATGGTACTTCTACCAAAACTCACTGCACTCCTCAAACAGGAAGACACCCGTTTAGAACGACTCCTCAGCGACTATACAGATCCAGGCCTTAAGAAAAATGAGAAGCTGAAACTTGCTGAAAGCATTGAAAAATGCCATACGCTCACACAAGCTTATCTACGCCGTTTGCATTGCCGTCACAACATCATTGACGACTTCGGAGAATTAATTCTACGTGCCTATGAGCGATTCCTTTTCCTGGAAAAAGAAATTACCGAATTGATACCGCGTGCAGAACGCAATAAATTTGCCGCCGCTAAACTGGCTGCTTTCAGACGCCGCTTACGCAAGCGGGAGTTGGCTGCAGGACGTACCCTAGACGACTTCAAGAAAGACGTAAAGATGCTCCAGCGTTGGATGGATAAAAGCCAGGAAGCAAAACGGGAAATGGTCGAGTCTAACCTACGCCTCGTGATCTCCATCGCAAAGAAGTACACCAACAGAGGCCTCTCCTTCCTTGATCTTATTCAAGAAGGAAATATGGGACTCATGAAAGCCGTAGAAAAATTTGAGTACCGCCGCGGCTATAAATTTTCCACATATGCCACTTGGTGGATCCGTCAAGCCGTTACCCGAGCAATCGCCGACCAGGCACGCACAATCCGCATCCCAGTCCATATGATCGAAACGATTAATCGGGTGCTGCGCGGAGCTAAAAAACTCATGATGGAGACTGGGCGGGAACCGACGCCGGAAGAGCTTGCTGTTGAATTGGGATTAACTTCCGAACGCATTCGGGAAATTTATAAAATTGCCCAGCACCCGATTTCCCTACAGGCTGAAGTGGGCGACGGCGGAGAGAGCCAGTTCGGCGACTTCCTAGAAGACACCTCTGCTGATTCTCCTGCAGAAGCCACAGGGTATTCCATTTTAAAGGATAAAATCGGCGAAGTATTAGCTACGTTGACAGATCGGGAACGAAAAGTTCTGATCCAACGTTTCGGCCTTCTTGATGGTAAGCCTAAGACATTGGAAGAAGTTGGTGTGGAGTTTAGCGTCACACGCGAACGTATCCGTCAGATCGAGGCAAAAGCACTGCGCAAAATGCGTCACCCCACGCGTTCAAAGCAACTCAGGGCATTTTTAGACCTTCTTGAAGCTGAATAATGCTTCTATGAACTGCAACCCGCCAACCCTTAACCGAATCGACGTCGAAGCTGCCTTGAGCATTCTTTCTTCTACTGGACCTATTGCTTCAATCCTGAAAGGTTTTGAGTCGAGAAGTGAACAGCAGGCGATGATGCGCAATATTTTTGATGCGTACCATCACAACAACATTGCACTGATCGAGGCAGGAACGGGAACAGGGAAGAGTCTCGCCTATCTTATCCCAGCCATGCTGTGGGCAGCAGAAACCAAAGAACGAACGGTGATTTCCACTAACACCATTCCTCTTCAGGAGCAGCTCATCAGCAAAGATATTCCCCTGATTAATAAAGCCCTTAACCTTAACATCAAGGCTGTTTTAGTCAAAGGGATGCACAATTACCATTGTTTTAAAAAATCTGAGGACCTCCAACAAGAATTGCTGCTTCTAACCCCACAGGAAGTGGATGAAATCCAGAAAATCGACGCGTGGAAACACACGACGCAGGATGGATCCCGTTCATCACTCCCTTTTTCCCCATCCCCATCCACCTGGGAAAAAGTTGCGGCAGAAAGCGACTCGTGTACACGCAACAAATGCCCCTATTTCCAACAATGTCATTTTTTCAAGGCGCGTCGCCAGGCGCAGGAAGCACAAATCCTCGTCGTCAACCATCATCTGCTATTTGCCGATCTTGTGTGCCGTATGGAAACGGATAATTTTCAGGATCCTGCCATCCTCCCCCCCTACCAGCGCATTGTGCTTGACGAAGCCCACAATATCGAAGATATCGCCACGGATTACTTTGCCTCGCGTATCAGCCATATCGGCCTGATGCGGGTGATGGCGCGCCTGACTGCAGAGAAAACGGGAAAAGCTTATGGCAAGCTTCCGATCCTCAAAGACAAACTGATGCAACACTATCGCAAGGAATCCCCGTCAACCATCACATCGCTGCTCAATCGCCTATCATTAGATCTTCCGGGGTTGCGTCGAGACCTTCTGCAACACGCCAGCGAAACATTCACTGCTTTCTTCGACTTCTCTAACCTGTTGCAAGATCAAAACAGCGCGAGCTCAAAAGATTCCTCACATGGGGAGAGCAAACTGCGTATTCTGCCTTATCATTATACCCATCCTTTCTGGAAAGAACGCCTATCCGCCCTGGCCAAGAGACTCAGCGATTCGATTATGCGCTATGCCGCAGCACTCAACGCCTTGACGACCGATTTAAAACAGCTTAAAAATACACAACTTGAAGAGCAAATTCGCGGGATTGTTTTTGAAATTAATGCTCTTTCGACCCGACTTTCCGAGATGGGCACAACGATCGACCAATTCGTTGGGTCCGTCATTCCCAAGACGAAAGTGCGGTGGATGGAATTGAGTCATATGAAAACAATGATCAACACCACATTGGTCGATGCCGATTTGGATGTCTCCAAGAATCTTGTGGATTACCTGTTCAGCAAATTCTCTACAATCATCCTGTGTAGCGCTACGATGACAACAGGCAACAACTTCGATTTCATCCGCAATCGCCTCGGTCTGACTCCTGAAAAATTGAAACAACGTCATATCAAGGAGCACGTCTACAATTCCCCTTTTGATTTCCAAAAACAGGCGCTCCTTGCTGTCCCCACTGACATGCCTAACCCAAATGAGGCAGCTTTTATTCCCTCCCTCATAGAAAATATCTGGAATACACTCGAAAGCAGCCAAGGTAACGCCTTCGTCCTATTCACTTCCTACTCGATGTTAACCGAATGCTTCAAACGCCTGGAACCTAAAATGCGGGAACACCGCTTTAATCCCCTCAAACAAGGGGATGACGACCGCCATACCTTGCTCAATAAATTTAAAACCATCAACCATTCCGTCCTCTTCGGCACCGACTCCTTTTGGGAAGGCATTGACGTAGCCGGAGATGCCCTCCGCTGTGTCATCATCGCCAAATTGCCATTTAAAGTGCCAACAGACCCTCTCATACAAGGGCGCTCCGAAGCGATTTCAGCACGAGGTGGAGATCCATTTACAGAATACTCCCTCCCGCAAGCCATTGTAAAATTTAAACAGGGATTCGGCCGCCTGATCCGCAATAAGACTGATAGGGGATGCGTGGTCTGCCTGGATAATCGAATCATCAAAAAACAGTACGGAAAGCTCTTTTTAGAAAGCCTGCCCGCCTGCCAACATCTCTTCCTGCCCGGGAAAGACCTTCCCCAACAGCTGAAAGACTTCTACCGCCGCACCTACTTTATGACAAAAAAATAATTATACTAGAATACAAACAGACATGTTCACAGGGTAGTGTGTTTTCGTGCCTGTGTGAGTGCCCGTGCCCGAATGTCCGATACCGAAACAATTCAACGAGAGGGTAGAGGGGGTCGATCACTCTTGATCTGTCTTGCCGCTTTACGGCAAGACAGATCAAGAGTGTGACCCCCATTTGAACCATGCCGAAAAAAGGGCAAAAAACATGATTGAATCGTAGCCGATGTTGTTTTGAGAAATCCCAGGATCATTTAATTTTCTTGGGATCATGTCCTCTGAGCACAGTCTGTAGCGTGTCCCTGACTTGACCATTTTAGAGAAATAATCTGTAATCGATGTTAAAAATTTCCGATAGTCTATGGGCCATCTTTTTTCCAATAGGGCGTTTTCCGTGTTCCATTTCAGAGATATGGTGAGGCTTAACTCCGATTTGATCGGCAAGATTTTTTTGAGTGAGACCTGCTTTATGCCGCCCCCCTTTTAGCATAAGACCAATTTCGGAAAAGTGGTCGATACCTTCCCTAAAAGCTTCTCTCCAAGAAACGCCTTCCTCTTTATCAGATTGTCCAGAAATAACGTATACAGCCTCCCTAATAGGGTGCTTTCTCGTGTGTGCCGACATAATAGATCTCCACTATTTTAACTTTTTTGTCTTCTATGTACCAACAAGCTACATAAGTTGGTTTACCACCTTTTACATGGCAATGGTAGGAGTCCTGTGGAATCCCTTTCCTTTTACCAAGCGCACTAAAGTGGAGCCAATTTGTTCGATATGGGCCGAGTATTTCAATTTCTTTGGCTAATACGGCAAATTGAGCGTAAACCTGAGGATGTTCTTTTAGAAGTACTTTTACTTGCTTTTTTGCTGCTGTTGAAAGATAAACAGACCAAGTACGTACTTCAGATACCATTTGTCATCCCTTATGTTTAATATACCAAAAAATGGTAACTTAAGCAACTTAAAATGTCAATCTCAAAAACACATCTCAAAAACACTGTTTTGAGAAATTCTGGGATCATTTAATTTCTTCGAGAATACTACCAAGGCGCGCAATTACGTCGTCCATACTTAATCCAAAAACGGCAGTGAGTTCGTCAATAACCTCTTGACGTTGAGCGGGATCTGAACTTTTGAACTTTTCCAAAAGATTTAATCCTACTGGATTCTCTGGATCATTAATCTTTCGCAAATGTTGGTAAAGCTTAGAACTCGCTTCTGAGGCAAGTTCAAGCAAATTGAGGACCCTTATTGTCAGGGTCCATTTCTTGGTAATACAATCAATGCCTTCCTGTATATCATTCGGATGCTTAGACAGAACATATTTTTTTTTAATATATTGGAATACTTTCCCCAAAAAACTATCTCTTGATAAACGAGTAAAATCAGGTTCAGGAAGTGGTAACCGCAACACGTACCATAGATCAGCCACATATCTTTTCTTTAACCGCTCCTCAAGTTCCGAAACGGCAAATATGTTTTTTTTGTATTTGAAGTACTTCATGTCTCTAAAAACAGAACGTGCTACTGTCAGAATAAGTGAATAAATATCACTAGATGGAAGGTTAGCCCCATATAAAGTAGATTGGTCATATTGTATGTGCAAAACATGCTGTGAAAAACCCTCAGGGTCAACAGAGAAACCGCCCACGTTTTCTCGATGATCTTTAGGAGAAAGTGTAATCCGGGGACAATTGGTACGATCAAAATCAAAGACAATTACTCCAAATTTCTTTTCGAATTCATTATATCGTATTCCAATATTCCCCACGTGCACATCGCGGTGGATAATGAAATTTTTATGCAATAACTTCAGGAATTCAGCGGCTGAAATACATGATTCGATGGCATTTATTCTCGTAAATGGAATTGATGCGGCACTGGATTTAATGTCACTTAAAGGAACTTCTTTTTCAAGGGCTGCATCTAATAGATCACAATTAAACCTCGACTGCC
The DNA here is from genome assembly GCA_037147435.1 of Parachlamydiaceae bacterium. Taxonomy (GTDB): domain Bacteria; phylum Chlamydiota; class Chlamydiia; order Chlamydiales; family Parachlamydiaceae; genus JBAWVE01. Next base: position 4,631 of record JBAWVE010000042.1, on the reverse strand, counting down.
ACGATTCAAAAAGCACATCTTGGATATCCGGATATGGGATCAACGGAGGAAGCGTTTGTTCAGGCAGCTGAGGGCACTGAGGACTTGCCGCAATTTCTGGTATCGTCATCATTTTCTGATGCATTTTCATACCGGCTAAAATTACTTTATTAAGTACTGAATCTTTAGCACAGGAATGAACGTATGTTTGAAAATTTAGGTGGCATATACGGAAGTCAGGAATAGTCTTAAGATACTGTTTAGCGGCTAAAAAATTATCCGGATGCAAACTGATGTTGCGAGCTTTGTAAACTCTTTTATAGTACCCCTCCAAATGACTACTCATCTTGGCCACAGATAGCCTAACAGATTTCCACTCGGCCGGTCGTTCAACAACAAACTTATACGAAGTATCGGGACCTTTCTTAATTTTTTCATAAGAAGAATTAAAATCGATTCTTTTACTTTTCCCTTCACACTTATCATATAGTGAGAAGATGGTCACCTGCTGGCTGACAGACAAAGCCATACTTTTTTGCACGTCAGTCTGCGCTCCAAACATATCAAGAAAATGTCTTAGAGGCTCTTGATTGAACAGAAGAGAAATTGATCGTGCAAAAACAAGCTTATTCTCACGGGAAGGCGATATAAACCATCTCCTATAAGCTTTTTGAATGGTTGTTGCAGCCTCTCTGCTTCTTCGCTGGAGGAGTGACTCCCCGGACGGTTGACACCATTCTCCTTGTTTTTTTGCAATGATCCTGGTTTCTCTTTGCGGGGAATCAGTCTCTAAACCATCTGGTGCTGTGAGCCTCAAGAGAGGAATTACTATCAATGCATCAGCTACAGGGTCAGCGGCAAAATCCTGTGACTGAGTACGATGCGGGCATAGACTCGAGCAACAACAGTTCATACAACCTCAAACATTGATCAAGAAATAACAAATAAAGCAACGGGCCAATGCCCCCCGAAATCCTAAAAAAAGCCTTTATAAATCATTGAATCACAAAGTAAATTAAAATTCAACCTATTAAATATCAACATATAGAGTTTGACGGGTGTGTTAGCTTAACCTATACTAACACCCCAATTTCCCTCCCCCAAAACTCATCCCCATAAAAGCCCTGCTGTTATATCGTACTTACCCTGTAAATATTTGACCGAAAGGGTGATCAAAATTTTTTTTGTTATTTTTGTTATTTTTGTTTTACATAAAACAATTTTTTATTATAATAATATACATGAGGAGGATAATGTTATTGAACTAGCGCCGATGGCTCTAGTTTTTATACATCAATAACGCCACCACCTATGATTATAGAAAAGGAATTCCGAAAATTGGTTCATCAACTAGTCAGGCAAGAGGTAGCCAAAATTACCCTTGGCCACTCAGAAGTTATTGTCCATGTGCTTGACAATGCCTCAAAGGTTTCCTTGTCTTCGCTCGTCTATTCAGGCGGCAACTTTATCCCAAAGAGCGTACGTGAATGCCTAAACAACATCAAATTATTAGAAAGCGAGCACATCAAGACGTATTTAAATGTTGATGAAGAAACGTTCAGTATTACTCTAAACTTTTTGGGAGGGCTGCAACACCTCAATAAGAGGATGTTTGTGGATCTTCTAGAGGAATTTAGTTGGCTGGCTGATGAATGGCGTCTTTACCTTGACGAACACGACCGGAATGACCTGATTCATATTCACATCCCCAAATAGCTTCGTCGGAGACGCGCATAAACGATTAGTCCCTCATAAAGCCCAATCAAAGGGAAAGCAAGCAGTAGTTGTGTCAAAACGTCTGGTGGCGTCAGCAGTGTCGCCACAATAAACGCCCCTAAAATCGCATGGCGTCTTTTTGCGACAAGAGTCTCAGTAGTCAAGAATCCCAAGCGTACAGCAAAAATCCCGATGGCACCAAGCTCGAAAGCAGCGCCGTTGGCGAGGATTAAAAACAGACTATAGTTGAGGTAATTCTCTAAAGACCAAAGGTTTACACCAACATTTTGATTAAATGAAAAAAGATAATTATTCGCCAGTGGAATCGTGATGAAAAAGGCAAATGCCCCACCAATCGCAATCAATGCCACCGAAATCAAAATGAATGAGAGTGTTAGTTTTTGTTCTTTCAGACGAAGTCCCGGCGTCACAAACCGCATAAACATCCACAGCCACAGTGGGGAAGACACCACAATACCTGTCCAGAAACTAACTTTCATTGCGACCAGAATTCCCTCCAGGGGCCCCAGAAGAACCAAATGAGTCATATCTGGGTGAAGAGGTGTCTGCAACAGGGAGATAAGGCTGTTATAATTGATAAAACACAACACGACGGCTGCCCCAACAATGCAGAAAATCCGCAACACTGTAGCGCGCAATTCACCTATATGGTGCCATAAAGGTGCATTAGCCTCGTCCATTTCATCCATCAATGGCGGTCTTTGTTCTCTGGTTCCACTTCAATGATCGCAGTCTCAGCATCTCTTTTTTTTACAGATTCTTTTTCAGCATTGTGCTTGCTAAAAACCTCTTCATCATCAACTCCATGACACGCTTTTTTGAATTCGCGGATTCCAAGACCGATGCTACGAGCAAGCTCCGGAAGTTTTTTCCCTCCGAATAATACCAAAACAACTAAAAGAATAACGATTAACTCACCAGTACCAAACATGGCAACCTCCATTTTAACACATAGGTTAGAGTATTACCAATCACCTGAATTAACGCAAGAAAAGTCATAAACACTTCTGTCGCCGCCTTCCTGATGATAAGAATTAATTTTGAAAGTAATTTCTCGTTGTCTTATTTTGTTTATATGCTTTACTATCCGGTTAGACATCGAAAAATCGCGCTGGAACTCTTCACCTGTAACCACAGGATATTATATGGCACAACACACAATAACCATTGCTTTCACTCTCATTATAGCGATAACCCTTCCCTCCATTGCATATACGGTCGAGGGATCAAACTGTCCCCATGATTTGAACTTCCTAGACGAAAGTTCAATACAAAAAAAAGGTATCCCGCTTTATTATTGGCAGCAGAAAAATTTTGTCAACTTTGGCGATTACCTTTCGTTGAAGCTTGTCGAAAGAATCGTTGGAAGAAAGATTGAAGTCGCCAGCAGCCAGAAAAAAAAATACGCAAAAAAACTGCTTGCTATCGGATCCATTATGTTTTTTGCCTACCAGGACGATGTCCTCTGGGGCACCGGATATAATGGGAAAGTCAAGGACCTCGCGCTGTACGATTTTACAAATCTTGATGTTAGAGCAGTCAGAGGCCCCCTGACTCGTCAGTTCCTAGTAGAAAACTTTGGCATTGAATGCCCGGAGATTTATGGCGATCCTGCCCTCCTGATGCCTTACTTCTTTCCTGAATTTCAACGGCCAGAGTATCCTCCGAATGATTATATCGTGATCCCACACTATAGCGAAAATAAACTATTTCCCAAAGATGAACAGGGACATATTGTCTACTCCACAGATCCCTGGGATGAAATCATACAGAAGATACTCGATAGTCAATTTGTAATCTCTAGCTCTCTTCATGGAATCGTCGTTGCAGAAGCATATGGAATCCCGGCGAGGTTGCTTAGAGTGACTGAACATGAACCTTTAATTAAATACCAAGACTACTATCTTGGTACAAATAGACCCGAATTCCATCCTGCATCGTCGGTAGAAGAAGCCTTAGAAATGGGGGGAGAACCCCCTTTTGAATGTGATCTCAATCGTCTTTACCAAGCATTTCCCATGGAATTTTGGTTCGAAACAGAATGTAAACAATCCACGGATATTAATTTATGAAAAAAAAAATCAATTTCTTATTAATTGTTTTTCTGATTGTAGTTTCTTCTTCCTATTTGGAAGCCTACCCAGAATTTTCCCATCTTGCCAGTTCAAGAGTCTCAATTGAAGACCCTTTTGAATTCCATGTTCCTTCCCCTCTGGATATTATTGCTGACCAGAGCCCCCCCACACACACACCTGATCTTTCGCGATTTCCAAATCTCGAGGACAGAGCCCAGGACTTTGTCCTGGAATCCAAGCAACTTGAAATTGACGGATTTCCTGGAGCATTTAACCCCACGGTTGTTCGTTGGCGAGGGGCCCTTCTCATGGCCTTCAGAGTCCGTAATGAGAGGTTATCCAACGACAAAATTGGAATGATCTGGCTTGACGAAAACCTAGATCAAAAAGGCTCCGCTTATATTTTAGACGTTCCTCCATACAAATCCGATATACCCTCTAAGCAACAAGATCCGCGATTGATCGTTATCGGAGAAAACCTATACATGTCCTATAGCAATGTAATCCGTGGGCAGATCAGCCCTGAAGTACGCCGCGCCTTTCTCACGCGTATCCATTTTGACGGAGTCCATTTTTATACAGACACGCCTGAAGGACTCTATGCCTTTGAAGGAGAAAAGGAACAGCGTTGGGAAAAAAACTGGACGCCTTTTGAATACAATGGAGACATACTTCTTACATACAGTATTACTCCACACCGTATTTTAAAGCCTATTATTGGCACACAATCTTGCGAAGATTTTTCCCTATCAGACCAAAAGATCAACTGGAAATGGGGATCCCTCCGAGGGGGAACGCAACTCTACATGATTGAAAATGAATATTTTGGTTTTTTTCATT
>JBAWVE010000041.1:0-14343 GCA_037147435.1 Parachlamydiaceae bacterium | reverse complement strand
TCCTACCCATCCTGCCCATCTTGTTATTTTATTTTTTTACTGAAAATCCTCCTGTCCAGTTGTTCTTAGCCTATCGGTTGGGCTGACCGAAAAGGTGATCAAGGCCTGTTATTTTTTCTTTTTTCTTTATCTTGATTAAGGAAGAATGTAACTTGTAGGAAAAATGAGGGTTTGTGATTATTATAGGAATTGATCCGGGGACGCTGGTTACCGGTTATGGCGTTATTAAAGTGGAGGGGGCTTCCATCCTCACGATTGACTATGGCTGCATTCGGCCGCCGGCCTCCTTTAAATTGTCTGAGCGCTATTTAATTCTGTTTAATGCCATTGAGGAACTGCTGGAAAAATATCAGCCATCAGTGATGGCAGTAGAGACTCAATTCGTGCAAAAAAATGTACAAAGCGCAATCAAACTGGGGATGGCTCGCGGCGCTGCAATCATCGCCGCCAAACGCAAAGGTCTTTCTGTTTATGAATATGCGCCCACTAAGGCGAAGTCCGCTGTCGTTGGAAATGGGCGTGCCAGCAAACAGCAGGTTCAGGGAATGGTAAAACTCCTGCTGAATTTGAAAGACGTTCCTCCGGAAGATGCTGCCGATGCTTTGGCTTTGGCCATCTGTCACGCACACTCAAGTAAATATGCGGAATTGTCTCATTGTGAAATGTAAAGAGGAAAGGTAGGGTATGTTTTGTCATATTAAAGGGACTTTAGTTCATGCCACAGTATCCTTTGTCGTCATCGATGTAGGGGGGGTTGGGTACAAAATTTTTATTCCTGCCAACGTGTCCGGGCAAATTCCCCATAGCGGAAGCCCGATTACTCTGTACACTTCCTTTGTCGTTAGGGAACAGGCACAAACATTATATGGATTTTTCTCCATGCAGGAACGTGATTTTTTCGAGGCGCTTCTTGGTGTCACTGGAATAGGGCCCAAAATTGCACTGGCTCTCGTTGGTCATATGCCACTTACAGACCTTCAGCAGGCTATTGTTAATGAGGATACTGCCACCATCTGCCGAATTCCGGGAATCGGTAAAAAAGGGGCGGAACGGCTTATCATCGAAATGCGCGATAAAATTGATGTGTCATTTATGTCCTCTGATGACTCCATCCATCGCACGAGTGGCGATCCGCGCGCTCAAATAGTTTGTGATGCCATGAGTGCTTTGATCAATTTGGGGTATAACCAGGGCACGGCGCAAAAAGCGATGAAAAAATCGTTGAAGGATGCTCCGGAGTCTATTGACCTGGCAGCTCTCATCTCCACAGCTCTCAAGCACGTCTAAGGGATCGTATTCGGTCAGAGATTTACAGGATAGGCAGGAAGTAACGGCAGGATTTTTATGGGGATGAGTTTTGAGGAATGGAAATTGGGGTGTTTGAATCACGGCCATGATCACCGACACAAAACCATGCCCTGTTACGGTTAAAATATTAGATTGATAGATGTGGGTAACGACAAGCCCTCAAAACTCATCCCCATAAAATCCTGCCGTACATCCTGCATATCCTGTAAAACTCTGACCGAAAAGGTGATCTAGGCCAGTTTTCACTGCAAGAGAGATCAAGGCCCGAAAAGGTGATCAACGTCATCAGAGCCATGCGATCATCGTGCAAATTTAAATATTTAATTTTTATCTTGTCTTTTCAATTGGATAGTGATTATACCAATTGGCTGTGAGAACGTATACCAGAAGACGTTCAGGGGATCTTCTGGATGTATTACATTTTTATTTTAGTTAGTATTAGTTTATTATTTTAGTTTGTTATTTTTAGAATTTTAATTTAAATTATAATATTTATTTTTATTGTTTTATATGCAGAAATCATATATAAATTTGTTACAATTAGTTAAAAATTTAATATAGTGAGGTTTTTATGGGTCCAGATTATTCACAGATACCTAGTGCTTTTCAAGCCGCCGCCGCCGCCGCCGCTGACGTCATGTCTCCGGTCTTAAGCCCGAGAAAAATTAAGAATAAACGGTCTGCTTCTCCTATGGAAGGGATTGTTCAAGTGATCCAAAAGGGATTTCCGGAGAATCCAAGACCAAGTCCCCTAGTTGCCCTTAGGAGATTTCAAAGAGATGTCCCACCTGGAATAATTGATTTTTCCCTACCGGTTCCTCCTGGGCCCAGGGCATTCCCGGAAATGGTTGGAGGCTTGTTACCAAAACGCCGTAGAACAGACGAACCTATGGTGCAAGAAGTTCCCGTTCAACCGATAATGCGGCCACCTGCTTTACCATTCCTGGGTCTAATGCCGCAGCCTGCTTTACCAGTCCTGGGTTTAGTGCCGCAACCAGCTTTAGCACACCATAATCATATGGATGTCGATGCTTATGAATTACGCCCGCCAGTAATGCCCGTCCACTTAGACCAAAATGCTGTTCAGGGTAAAATTTATGAGCTGACTAATGCGTTTACCCATCACATCCCCACCATCAATTTTTCCATTTATTTTGCAGGACCTCTTGGGCAAAACGGTGAAGCAGATGCTGAGGGATCCTTACCGGTTCTTGTGAATATTTTGGATAGCCTTTTTGTTCAAATAGAAAAACTGGAAAATTTTGAGTTTATTCGTGGGATCATAACATCTGCAATTAACGATTTTAGAAGACAGGTTGTTGCTGGTAGACAACGTTATCTTGAAGATCGGGTAAACCTCGGAGGACAGGATCGGGAGCTTTACAGTGTACAATTGGCGCAATTAAATCAAATTGGTCAAAATCAAGCCCATCTTAACTACGAGTTCTTTAGTGCTTTTAATGCCATTTTAAATACAGGAAGAATACCTAATCGAAGAGTTTCGCAGACTCCAGCGAAGGATAGACAATGCGTTAAATCTCTGGAAAAATTAATAAAGGTTGATTTGCGACAGCGGATCGAAATGCCGGATTTAGGTGCTCTTGCTTTGTAAGTTCAGTTCGTGTTTTAATCAGGCTAATGAGTGCGGGAAATTGTCCCCGCACTCATTTTTGCTTGTCCAGTCAATTCAATTCATCCAAACTTCAGCCCATTTCTTTCCTTGTTTTTTTCCACTTGAAACAGTATATTTACTGCAAAACCGAACCCGTTGATGAGGATGTTCATTATGTTGACACAAGAAATACGCCGCAGGTTTCTCAATTATTTTAAAGAAAAACAGCATGCGATCATTTCGTCATCCGCTGTTGTGCCGCATGATGATCCGACATTATTGTTTACGAATGCCGGGATGAACCAGTTCAAAGACGTGTTCCTGGGGAAAAGTCATAGAGACTACAATCGGGCGACGACAAGTCAAAAGTGCATTCGCGTTGGCGGGAAGCATAACGATCTGGAAAACGTTGGTCACACCAGTCGGCATCTGACTTTTTTCGAAATGCTTGGCAACTTCTCTTTTGGAGACTACTTCAAACCCGATGCCATTAAATTTTCCTGGGAAGTCTCGACGCAAGTCTTCGGCTTGGATCCCGATAGAATCTGGCCTACCGTATTTCGGGAAGATGACGAAGCATTTGAACTGTGGACACAATACGTACCGGCAAACCGGATCACCCGGTTCGACGAAAAGGAAAACTTCTGGGCGATGGGCGATACAGGTCCCTGCGGTCCCTGCTCGGAGCTCCTATACGATCGCGGTGCAGCTTATGGAAATGCCACACGACCTATTGAAGACCCCTCAGGAGAGCGATTTCTAGAATTCTGGAACCTCGTCTTTATGCAGTACAACAGAAATACTGATGGCACTATGAAGCCTTTGCCAAAACCTTCAATTGATACAGGCGCTGGTCTGGAGAGGGTTGTTAGCCTTAGAATGGGGGTGGATAGCGTATTTGAAACTGATGTTTTACGCAGTCTGATCACCCAGGTTGAGGAAATTTCCGGTGTTATTTACGACAGCAGTCATCCGGAGCACAGCGCAGCCTTCCGCGTGATTGCCGACCACATGCGTTGCTTGGCCTTTGCCATTGCCGATGGAGTGCAGCCTAGCAATGTGGACAGGGGGTACGTCTTGCGCAAAGTACTAAGACGAGCTGTCCGTTATGGACGCCAGCTTGGGCTGGAAGATCCTTTTCTTGCGAAAGTGCTACCACGACTGGTTGCGACGATGGGGGATGATTACCCTGAATTGAAAGCATCCCAGCATCTCATTGCCGAAATCATCACAATAGAGGAAGAGGCGTTCATCCGCACTTTGCGTCGTGGCGGTAATATTTTAAGTCAGATCATTGACCGTGCACGGGGGCATAAAAAAATTATTAGCGGCGATGATGCCTTCAAACTTAAAGACACGTACGGGTTCCCTTTGGAAGAGATCACCCTGCTGGCAAAGGATGCCGGACTAACGGTCGATGAAGGACGGTATCAGGTCCTGGAACAAGAGGCAAAAGAGAAATCGAGAAGCGCGCATAAAACAACGCAGCAAGTGGCTTCCGAAAATCTTTTTGCAGAACACTCCGCTGCAAAGGGGTCGACAGAGTTTCTGGGGTACACCCATCAACATTCTCAGGCGGTTGTAAAAGCCCTGATGGTCAATGGGGCATTCGTCGATGAGATGAATGTAGGGCAAGAAGGAGTGGTTGTTCTCGACAAAACGCCTTTCTATCCAGAGATGGGAGGGCAAATTGGCGATACAGGCCTGTTAAGCGGACAACAGATGCAATTTACTGTGAGTCAGACAGAGTCTCCTTACAAAGGGGTGATTGCCCACGTTGGCAAGTTGGATCATGGCGTGCTTAAGGTAGGGCAAGCGGTCACAGCATCTATTGACAAAGCGCGTCGTCAGAAAATTGCTAATAACCATACAGCTACCCATCTGCTTCATTGGGCACTTCACCGCGTCCTAGGGGAGCATGTCAAGCAGGCAGGTTCTGTTGTAGAGCCAACGCGTATTCGTTTCGATTTCAGCCACCATAAGGCACTGACAACCGAAGAGATTTATCAAATCGAAGATCTCATCAATGGAAAAATCCGGGAGAACTCTGCAGTTAAAAATTATGAAATGCCTTATGAAGATGCCCAAAAAAGACAAGATATCAAACAATTCTTTGGTGAGAAATATGGCTCCGTAGTGCGTGTTGTTGACATCGACTACTCCAAAGAACTATGCGGAGGGACTCACACAGGGGCTGTAGGGAATATTGGGCTATTTCGCATCGCGAAAGAGAGCAGTATTGCCGCAGGCATCCGCCGTATCGAAGCTGTTACCGGGGAAGAAGCTGAGCTCCTTGGACGGCAGAATGAACTTCTTATTAATGATCTTGCTGCTTCACTTAAAACGCAGCCGGCAAAATTAATCGAGAGAATCGAAAAGCTTCTCGAAGAAAATAAAGATCTTGCAGGGCAGCTAAAAACAGTAAAGAAGGCACAGCTGGGTGATCTGGCCGCAAGTCTAGTCAACCAGGCTGAGATGATCAATGGAATCCGTCTGATCGCGGCAGAACTGACGGTGGCCCCGGATGAACTACGTGGCGTTGCTGATGAAGTGATGGCAAAACTCCAGTCCGGTATTGCCGTTCTTGCTGCCAAACAGGATGACCGTTGCCAACTGATTGTGCGTGTCTCCGATGATCTGGTGGCAAAGGGGAGAAAAGCAATGGATATCCTTCAGGTCATTGCGCCGATTGTTGAAGGTTCCGGCGGGGGCAAACCCAACAGCGCTCAAGCGGGAGGCAAGGCCCCTCATAAAATTGCTGAAGCCTTAACGAAGGCACGAGGGTTAGTATAATCTCGACTTTGTACATTTTTTGAGTTCATTTTCCGAGAAAGGCTTTCTCCAGCTAAATAAATTTCTCGGAAGGGCAAAAAATGCCGATCCGTCGAAATTGATTACGCTTAGGAAAGCCTCTCTCTGGAATCTGAACTCAAAAAATGTACAAAGTCGAGATAATCCGTGTTTATTGATGATATCCTGCAAAGCGAGAAATTACGCGAGCTACAGCATGCTTTTCAAAGCGGCGAGTCTGTCCTTATCGAGGATCTGTGGAATGCTCCCAAAGCTCTTATTGCGGCGATAGCCCAGCGGGCAACGGGAAAGCATGTTCTTATTCTAACAGGTGCAAGTCAGGAAGAAGTCCGCTTGTTCCATGATTTCGCCTTTTTTTCAGATGCCCCTGTTCTGGATTTTCCTGCTTGGGAGACGCTTCCGACTGAAGATATTGCTCCGAGTCCCGATATCGTCGGTGAGCGCTATCACGCCCTTCGGGCATTGTCCATCGCCAAACGCCCATACATTGTTTTGAGTAGCTTACAGGCCTGCCTTCAAAAGTTGATCATTCCAAAAAATTTCGACGAATTGTATGAACATTTTATCAAAGGGAAGAAATATCCCTTCGCTGCTGTCATTGAGAAACTGGCCAGAATGGGGTATCAGCGCTCCTCTATCGTTAACGATAAGGGGCAGTTTGCCGTACGCGGTGGAATTATTGATGTTTTCCCTGTCTCTTCCCCAGATCCATACCGCCTGGAATTTTGGGAGGATGATCTTGAATCCCTGCGTATCTACGATCCGATTGGACAAAAGTCCATCAGGCAGGTCAATGAAGTGGAGATTACCCCGGCTCAAGAGTTGGAACTGCTCAAGAAAGAGTCGACCCTGGGGACTATTTTGGATTACCTTGGACCAAATACCATCGTGATTTACGACGATCTACTTGCCCTGGAAGATCGCTATACCTCACTGATCGGAATGTCGGGAACACGGTCAAAATCTTTCTCCACCATAGAAGAGTTTCTTGATGCCATCTCTTCTTTGCAGCGGGTTTTTTGGAGTCAACAGCCGATAGAGGAATTGAGTGAAGTTCAGGCCCCAAGAAGCGAACGTGGTAATTTCTATTCGACATCTGCTTTAATGCATCCCATCGAATTCGAAATGTTTCAGCGAAAATTTGAAGCCAAGCGATGGGTAGCCCCATTTATCACCATTGGCGAATGTCTTTATCCTGAGATCGAGGCTAATAACCAAATGTCCGCGCAGGAGATCCTTGAAGGGCTTGGAAAGCTGCGTCAAAGCGACGTGCATCTTCATATTTTATGCGGCAGCGAACTGGAAGAGGCAACTTTTCACAAACGCTTGCTGGATGCAAACATCGTGCTTCCACATCATACAACGTATCAAATGGGTTATCTCTCCAACGGCATTGCGTTTACAGATACACCTATGATCCTGATGCCCCTGACCGAAATTACGAAACGCTATAAAATCCGGCGACAAAAATTACGGAGCACCTACCACACAAGTCCGGTGGAAACGTACGACTTGTCCCCTGGGGAAATGGTCGTCCACTACAACCATGGCATCGGCCGCTATCTGGGTCTTGAAAAACGGCTGAATCACAACGGCATTCCCAACGAATTCTTCCAGATCGAGTATGCCGACAACGCCAAACTCTTTGTTCCGTTAAATCAGGCTTATCTTCTGACTAAATACATCGGATCCAGCGAAGAGGTTCCGTCGATTCACACCCTCGGCGAAAACCGTTGGAAAAAGAAGCGTGAGCACGCAGAAAAAGCCATCTTGCAGTACGCTTCAGAGCTTCTCGATCTGTATGCCCGCCGCGAACTCACAGGTGGTCATACCTTTGCTGAAGATAGTCCCGACATGATGGCCTTCGAAGAGGATTTCCCTTTTGTAGAAACAGAGGATCAACTGAGCGCCATTGCCTGTATTAAACAGGACATGATGTCGGCGAAATCCATGGACCGCCTGATCTGCGGCGATGTGGGGTATGGCAAAACAGAAGTCGCCATGCGCGCGGCTTGTAAAGCTGTCGTTGATGGCCATAAACAAGTCGCTGTCCTGGTGCCCACAACAGTTCTTGCAATGCAGCATTTTGAAAATTTCATCGACCGATTCAGCAACTTCCCTGTCACTATCGGAGTTCTTTCCCGCTTCCGCACAGCAAAACAGATTCGTGAAACGATCGAAGGGGTCAAAAATGGGACTATTGACATCGTCATTGGCACTCACAGAGTCATTAGCGAAGATGTGCAATTTGCGGACCTTGGTCTGATTGTGATCGATGAAGAACAGCGCTTTGGAGTCAAAGCCAAAGAGCATCTAAAACGGATTAAAACGGGAGTCGACTGTCTCACTTTGTCGGCGACGCCGATTCCACGGACACTCTATATGTCCCTGGTTGGTGCCAGAGATATGTCCGTGATAAGTACGCCTCCGCAAGACCGTCTTCCGATATCTACGGTGATTACAGAACCTAATAATGTGGTCATCAAAAATGCCTTACTGCGTGAATTGGCGCGCGATGGGCAAGCGTATATTATCCACAATCGGGTGGATAGTATTTTTGAATACGCTTCCCACATTCAAGAGCTGCTTCCACAGGCGCGGATCGTTGTGGCTCATGGTCAGATGCATTCTGATGAAATTGATCTGGTGTTCCACAGCTTTAAAAGCGGAAAAGCCGATATCCTTATCGCCACCACAATTGTAGAGAATGGAATCGACATTCCTAATGCCAACACTATCATTATCGATCGCGCAGACCGGTTTGGGATGGCTGACTTGTATCAGCTGCGCGGACGCGTGGGCAGATGGAATCGGCGTGCGTACGCCTATTTCTTTGTTCCACGGCAACTGTCGCTTCCAGAGCTGGTGCGTAAACGGCTGGAGGCCTTGGCTGGGTCAAGTGGATATGGTGGGGGAATGAAGGTGGCTATGCAGGATTTGGAAATCCGCGGCGCCGGGAATATTCTGGGCTTGGAGCAATCTGGCCAAGTTTCGTCCATCGGGTTTCATCTGTATTGCAAACTGCTTAAACGGGCAATGCTGGCCATGCAAGGCAAGGCCCCGGCGGTTGTTGCCGATACTAAAGTTGAATTCCTGGTGGATGCACGTATTACTGAGGAGTATGTTGCCGAACCGCACTTGAGAATGGAGATCTACCAGCGTTTTGGAGAGGCTATCTCATGGGAAGAGGTCGATGCTATTTGGGCAGAAATTAAAGATCGTTTCGGGCCGCCTCCAGAAGCTGCTTTATGGCTTTACCACCTCACTCGTGTTCGCGCTCTCGCCTCCCAGTTGGGATTTGTTCTGCTCAAGCAGGATAAATTTACTCTAGTTCTAGAAAAGCAGGAAGGGAAACAAACGGCGACAAAAAGAGTCGTCATACAATGGCCAAAAAAACCCCAGGAAGTTGAAGATAAAGTCGTCGCCATCCTAAAAGAAAAATGGTGAGCGAACAGCCTCGATCACTTGCTGTGATCATCGGGCACGGGCACTGAACATGTAAAACATTTAATTGATAGTTGTAGGTAATGACAAAGGTATGGACCCTTCACTGCACGAATTTAAACCAATAGCCTTTATTCCTCCCAAATATTGTAAACAAGCTGATTCAATATATCCATAGGGACCATTATTTTGATGGGCATATTCGTTTAATTGTACTACAGCATCTGGAAATTGATCATTTTTCATTAATAATATTAGAGCAAAATAAGTATTACAAAAAATATCAGCACCTGGTGCATCTTTTCCTGGTTTATAGACCACTTTTCGTATTTCTTGTTGGTAATCCAGTAGGAGTTTGGCGAAATTTTGAAATGTTAATTGACAAACGATGTCTTTATCGATCTTTTTCGCCAAATTTTTAATTTCATCACACTTTAAGTACGAAATAATTTGTGCATCATCAGGAGATTGCGAATTTATAATTCCTTCATAACATTTTTGTTTTAAAACTAAAAAGTCAGGCTGTTTCTTGGGAACAAGTTTCTCTTGAGAAATCCATTGAAGACTAAGTTTCCTTGATGCGTTATTACAAGCATCTGTTACTCTTCGACTGACACCCTCAGGCGGCCGATAATTTATAGTTAAGCATTTGGTATCAATTTTTGAAGGTATTGCTAAAAATTCTTTGACTATGCATACTTTAATTTTTCTTATGCATTTTAAAGATAAGTTATTTGAATTAAGATCTAAAGCTTCCACGCATTCTTGAACTTTAGTATCTATCCCCTTCTGATCACGTTTTGAAATGACCCAACAGGATAGGCTTAGGTAAACCCTGTTATACAAATCCCGAAATACGCCTATATTATGAAACATAGATACCACTCTATTTTATATATTATTATTTAATTATAGCATGAATAATTTAAAATTACAGTAATTATAAGTGTATTTTTAGTGTATTTTTTAATTGTATTTATTTTATCAAAAAGCCGTGGGCAAGCATCGGGGGTCAATCTTTACCCTGGCTCGCCCTTTTCTTCCACTTCTTCTTTATACAATCTTAATGTTATGCATGTATCATAAATCTCTTTAGAATATTGAAAAAAAACAAAGGAAACATAACCTATGACAAAAAGAATTTTACTATTAGTGCTTGCAGGTGTCTGCGGCGCCTTCTTGATCGGGGCTACACTCACTGCTGAAAATGCCGAAGAAAAAAAACGTACGCTCATCGGCACCCGTGCCGAATCTGCGGAACAAAAAAGTGAACGCCTGGAAGCACGTGCTGCATTGCTAAATGATGATTCAAAGGCGGTTTTAGGAAATAAGGTGTCAAAGTCTGTCATCCAAACAGGTCTGGCATCTAAGTCGCTTTTTTATTCAAGCTACCCCTACATCCAACACCCTGCTGCGTACCAAACAGTGTTCATTTCGTATCTTGGCAAAAGCGTTGAACTGACTGATGGATCCATTTGGACGGTGAGTTTATTAGATGCTTACAAGATGGGCAACTGGTCCCATTCAGATCTCGTTTCCATCAGTCCTAATCATAGTTTTTTTTCCCTTTACGACTACCGCCTGACAAACCAGAATACATTGGAATCGGTTGCTGTGAATTTATACCTAGGCCCCATTGATCCTTCTTTTGGCGGCATCTACACACATTGGATCACCGCTATCGACTACCACAGAAACATCGTTTATCTCGAGGATGGTACCATCTGGTATATGTCAGCGTTCGATAGAAATGTGGTTGACCGTTGGGTCGTAAATGACGTTGTCATCATCGGTATTAATGATGCCTTCCTGTCATCATCGAATCCCAATATCCTCATCAATGTAAACATGCTGAATTTTGCTGCCGGCGGCGCCACTTACTAACCAAATCGGAGTATACATGAATTATAACATTCAATTTCGCCCCTTCGTTGACGGACCTGACCGTTGGGAAAGACCGGATATCCGTGACAGATTGATAAATCTTGCTAATACTCGCGATGTGCGATGGATTCGCAATGATTTCCTGGGCCCCAATACAAGCTTTTTTGGAAGCTATGTACATCAAATATTTCAGAGCCTCGAGTCTGATTTAAATACGACTAGAGACCTTTTATCTCGGCTTCACGTCGTTGTGATGCAGGATCCTGAGCTATATCCTCTTTTTCTGCAAGCTGTACACAATTTTCGTGATCTAACGGGGATTTCTTTAGACTATGTAGTCTACTTTAATTCTCCCCCTTCAGTCATGCCTGTGCCGGTATATTATCCACGGTTTGAGTCTTCATCGTGGTGGAATCGGACTTTCTTTCCGCAACCGTATGCGGCTTGTCGTCCACTGACAAGTCATCGATTCCATACCTATCCCGCAGCAAGAGTGGTTTCCGCAGCGACACCTCAGGTTTCCCCTAGCGGCCACGTTACTGTGGATGGAAGGGTTCTTCCTGAGGCGCGGACATTTAATCCGGCAGCAACATCGTCCAGTGGTCGATTCAACACCTTTCGTTCAGCGCGTGCTGCGCCACCTGCCCGACATGTGCCCGTGGGTGTGCAGACACCACAACCGGCCTTCCGTGCAGCACCTACGCAGCATGCGGCACCTGGTCGTTCAGGTTTTTCTGCAGGCAATCGCGTGCCTCCAGGGACTCGGCGTTAGGAGTGGAGTTTGATGGCGTGAAGGCGCGAAGCGTTTGGAGTCCCCAAGCGGCTTCGCCGCCCTCATAGTGCTCGACTTGTCGCGCTCCTAGTAGGCCGCCCAATAAGTTCTGATACCCTGCGGCTGCGTGAAAGCCCCGGGGTTCGAGGATTGTAAATGGGTTTGTATTGCCTCATACTAAACCATTTACAATCTTCGAACCGCGGGAGCTTTGACGCAGTCGCAGGGTGTCAAGACTTATTGGGCGGCCTACTAGGTCGACCTGTGCTTGAAAACTATAGAATCTTTTGCGAATGCTTATCTTGTCATTACAATCAGACAGCATTCTTTTGAGTTTTTGTGGATCTATGAGCTCGACAAGTCGAGCGATATGAAAGCGGCGACAAGTCGCGCTCACTCCAAATGCTTCGCGCTCACCATTCTAATTTAGAAGTTGCGTTCGCTGCGATGTCTTTGGTAATGCCGTTCGATGCCGTTGGCCACTTCTTCCGGATCGTCAGTGATGTGGATTAAATCCAAGTCTTCGGGTGAGATGCATCCATGACCGAGCATGGTATCTTTCATCCACTGAACCAATCCTTCCCAGTAGCCCTTGCCCAGCATATAGATGGGAAATGGGGTGATTTTTTGCGTTTGAATAAGCGTTAAGGCCTCGAACAGTTCATCCAATGTGCCAACGCCGCCTGGTAGGAAAACATAGCCTTGGGCATAGCGGATAAACATCACTTTTCTCACAAAAAAATAACGAAAATGTAGATTATAGCGGTTATCGATAAATGAATTGGATGCATTTTCCGTTGGAAGGTCAATGCTGAGTCCACAGGAGCGTCCATTGACTGACTGTGCGCCTTTGTTGGCGGCTTCCATGATGCCTGGCCCCCCTCCGGTGATGATTGCAAACCCTTTCTTAGAGATGCACTGCGCAACATCAATGGCAAGATTGTAGTAAGGGGAGGCAGGTTTCAATCGAGCAGAACCAAAAATTGAGACTGATGGGCCAAGTCGGGTCATCGATTCAAAGCCGTCAACAAACTCTGAGACAATGCGAAAAACACGCCAAGCATCTGCTGAGAATGCTTTATTTAAATCGTCATCACTTTGATGTTCTGGCATGTATAATCCCTAAGTCTGACTCGGTTTTTGGCTGAACAGACGTGCCAACATGGCATCAATCCGTTGTTTTTTTCCACCACTTCCCTTTCGTTCCTGATTTCCATTAGCAACCTCGTGAAGGTTCTCAATGGCAATAAAAGCTGTTGGGTCCTCGCGATGGATTAGCTCCTTCAATTCTGCAAGCTGCAGTCTTTCGGCTATGACATATAAAATCTCTCGTTCATCGCCGGAAAAACCGCCCCGTCCATACATCACAGTCAGGCCCAAGCCCAGTTCGTGCATAATGGCATCGGCTATCTGGGTGGAGTGGGCAGAGATAATTAAAACGGACTTGGTTTCATCAAGCCCTACAATGACAGAGTCCATAATTTTGATGACGACGATATACATGATCAGCGACAGGAGGGGGGGGTGCCAATCCTGAAAAATCAACCCGGCTGATCCAAAAACAAAGATGTTACATACAAGAACCACCTGTCCAACAGTAAAACCTGTTTTTTGATGGATGATGATGCCGAGAATCTCTGTGCCGTCCAAACACCCTCCATAGCGGATAATCAACCCAATTCCTATGCCTAAAATAGCTCCTCCGATGACCACGACTTCAAGGGAGTCCCCGTAAAATTCGAAGGGGATATAATGTTGGATGAACACGAGAAAGCCGGCAAATAAAATAGTGGCAAATAACATGTGCCAGAGGAAAAATTTCCCAATAAAACGGTAAGCCAGGTAAAGAAATGGTAGGTTAAACAGGAGGAGAAACATAGACAGATAACGTTCTCCAAAGAGGTTTGCAAAAATCATTGAAATCCCTACAATCCCTCCGTCAAACAAGTTGTTGGGTATTAAAAAAACTTCAATAGCAAACGCGGCACAAAAGGCACCGATTGCCATAAAAATATAATCAAAAACATAACCCGTAAATGATTTGATCGATAACTGTGGTAAATACATGGGTGCTTTTCCTCTAAGGTGTAGATGCCTCATCATAGTCACTCAACCGATATAACACAATGCCTTATTCACTTTCAGATGTTCTGAAGTAGGAGGAAGGACGCAAGGGACAACAGGGACGTAAGAGGTTAATCACATTTTGTTGCTGCTGTCCCTTGCCTTGTTTTTACGTCCCTTCTTCTTTTTTTTCATGTCGTAAGTAATTAACCAGTAAATAATTGTAAAATTTCACTAGATTCTGCTTGTAAAAAAAACGCAATCCGCGTAAGCTGGTCCTTTGTTTCTTAAGGGCGTATAGCTCAGTTGGTAGAGCTCCTGTCTTACACACAGGCGGTCATAGGTTCGAGTCCTGTTGCGCCCAAACAGTCATTGTATCGCTTAAATGCGGGAGTAGTTCAATTGGTTAGAGCACCGCCCTGTCACGGCGGAAGTTGCGGGTTCGAGC
>JBAWVE010000040.1:0-14348 GCA_037147435.1 Parachlamydiaceae bacterium | reverse complement strand
ACTCGTCCCTTCGGGACAGCGCCTCAGCCTGGGCTAAAAACTATCAACCCTTCGGTTTATAAAAGGAGATTAATATGAGTATGGAAATGCGTTCTATCATGCCAGGCGGTTGTTACTTGCCGGTCGATCGTGTTAGGCCCCCTTTCACAGAAGAACAAGCACCTGCTGTAACAACGAAAAAGCAAAATGAAGGTGTTTTTTTCACAAGTAAGACTGCTACAAAAGTTGCTCTTTCGATTCTTGGTGCTGCTGCTCTCACGGGCCTTATTTGCATTGCCCGTTCGGGGTTGGATTATTCCCGTTCTGAGAATGTCTTTCAAGATGCAATCTCTAGTTTTGTCATAGATTTATTTGATAGTTCTTGCATGAAGGCATGCTCGCATGACTTGAAACGTGCGGCGGAATTTTCATTATATAACGAAACACATAATGTTTACTCTCCTAGTTATATGAGCCCCGTATTAACGGAGGTGCTTAAGGGCCGTGTTGCAGCTATGCTGGAGACATGTGTAGTAGCATGCTTCCAAGCGTAAGCGTATCGGTGTTCGGACCCATGGTATCGCAGCACCATGGGTTTTTCTTTCTTTTGTGCCTTTCTTCTTCGCGTTATCTTCGCTTGCTTCGCGATCTTCGCGTTCTATAAAATATTATTTACAGGAACCCCTCCTCACCTCATCATCCTCATCATCCTCATCATCCTCATCATCCTCATCATCCTCGTCATCCTCGTCGTCCTCGTCATCCTCATCCTGGACCTTTGCGTTTAATTCGTAAAACGGCAATAATCCGGACATATGAAACACAACGCCTTCGCACCAAAATTCGACTCCGCTTTTTATGATAACCTTTTGAAGGTGATTCACGGCGATCAACATGATCCGCACACTGTTTTGGGCCTGCATGACTTCACCGGGGGGCGTAAAATCATCCGCTTATGGCATCCCGGGGCAGAGAAACTCCAGTTAGAAGTTTTTGGGGAGATCGTTCCAGGGACTAAAGTTCATGAAGCGGGGATTTTCGAGTACATCGTCCCGGGTGATACGATGGTTGATAACTACCGCGTCTACCACCATAACGGCCTTCTGGCCCATGACCCCTACGCCTTTTTGCCGGGCATCGGCGAGCTGGACCAGTATCTTTTTGGCAAAGGGGTACATTATAAGCTTTTTCGCGTTCTGGGTGGGCGCCTCACTGTGCAGCAAGGGATTCAGGGGGTCCGATTTGCTGTGTGGGCTCCGGCAGCACGTCGCGTATCCCTTGTCGCCGATTTCAATCATTGGGACAGTCGCGCCAACCCAATGCGCAGCCTGGGCAATTCCGGTATTTGGGAGATTTTTGTCCCCGGCCTGAAAGAAGGGGAAAAATACAAGTTTGAAATCAAAACTCAGACGGGGGATGTTTTCCTGAAAACTGATCCCTTCGGCTATTCTTGCGAGTTACGTCCGGCGACAGCCTCTGTTGTGGCGAACGTCGATCGGTTCCAGTGGACGGACAGGGAATGGTTAAGCCAGCGCATCCACAAAAGGCATCAGCCGCATCCTATGACAACCTACGAAGTGCATTTGGGGTCGTGGCGTAAAAAAAATGGAGACTACGGCAACTATCGTGAGATGGCTCTGGAATTAGCGTCGTATTGCCGCGAAATGGGATTCACCCACCTCGAGCTAATGCCGATTCAAGAGCACCCTCTGGATGAATCCTGGGGATATCAAGTTTCGGGTTTTTATGCAGTCACCAGCCGTTTTGGAACACCCGAGGATTTTCAGTGGTTTGTCAATCACATGCATGAACAGGGCATTGGAGTGATCCTTGATTGGGTGCCCGGACATTTTCCTACCGATGCTTTTTCGTTGGGATGTTTTGACGGCACAAGCCTGTATGAGCACGAGGATCCACGTCAGGGGTTTCATCCGCATTGGGGTACTTACATTTTTAATTTTGGCCGATTTGAAGTCGCAAATTTTTTGATTGCCAATGCACTTTTCTGGTTCGATCTTATGCATATCGACGGCTTGCGTGTCGATGCCGTCGCGTCGATGTTGTACCTGGATTATGGCAGGGAAAGCGGGGAGTGGATTCCCAATCAATATGGAACGAAGGAAAATATTGAGGCGATTGCCTTTTTCAAACATTTGAATTCTGTTGTCCACCAGCATTTCCCTGGTATTCTCATGATCGCTGAAGAGTCCACCTCGTTTACCGGAGTGACGCACCCTCTTGATCATGGTGGGCTTGGATTTGATTTGAAGTGGAATATGGGGTGGATGAACGATACGTTACGGTACTTTAGCAAGGACATGCTTTTTCGCCGCCACCATCATAACGATCTCACCTTCGGGCTGCTTTATGCCTTCTCTGAACGTTTCATGCTGGTTTTCTCCCATGATGAGGTCGTCCACGGCAAGAAAAACCTGATCAGTAAAATGCCCGGAGATATGTGGCAGCAGTTTGCCAATCTGCGTTTGATGCTAAGTTATATGATGTGTCAACCAGGAAAAAAACTGCTGTTCATGGGGGGGGAAATCGGGCAATGGAATGAGTGGAACTGCAAGGGGGAAATCGAGTGGTCCCTGCTTGATTTCGACACTCATCGCGGCGTCCAGACAATGGTGAAGGAACTCAATCATCTCTACCTGAAAAATCGTTGCCTCTGGGAAAATGATTTTGATCACACAGGATTCGAATGGGTTAACTTTTCCGATGTCAATAATAGCGTCATCAGCTATATCCGCAAGGGGTCCACTGGTCAATTTCTGTGCATTCATAATTTTACCCCAACCTACTTCCCAGAGTATTTTGTCCATCTTTGCCAGTTCGGCACTGTTCAGGAAGTTTTTAACTCGGATGAAGACAAATACGGCGGCTCCGGAAAAATTAATCACGAAGTCCACGTTCACCGGAGGCCAGACGGTGATATCGCCGGCCTCATGATCCACCTTTCACCCTTAGCCACAATGATTTTTAAATTATCATGAGCATTACCCATCAAGATTATGAGCACCTCTGCGAAGAGATCTGGGCGCATAACCGTCGATATTATGTCGACAGCAACCCAACAATCAGCGACGAAGCTTTCGATCATCTGCTTTATAAACTGGAAGCTATGGAAAAAGCTCATCCCGAATGGGTATCTCCCATATCGCCGACACAGCGTGTCAATGAGGCTGTCACCGTTGGGGTCGCGCAAGGATTCAAGACAATCGCTCACCGCGTTCCCATGCTCTCTCTTGCCAATACCTATAGCAAAGAGGAAATCGCCGATTTCATCAAGAGAATGGACAAACTGACTGGAGAAAAAAAACCGGCATTCTCCTGCGAACTTAAAATGGACGGAATTGCCATCGCCGCAACCTATGAAAAAGGGGTCTTTATTCAGGGGGTCACCCGCGGTGATGGACAAAAAGGGGATGATATTACAGCCAATATGCGCACCATCCAATCACTTCCCCTAAAACTGTATGGAGACCATATCCCCGATCTTTTGGAACTGCGCGGTGAAGTCTTTATGCCGCGGCACGTATTCGAAGAACTCAATGAAAAAAAAACCGCTGCAGATGAACCCCTTTGGGCAAATCCCCGTAATGCCGCCGCAGGCTCACTCAAACTACTGGACTCCCGCGAAGTCGTCCATCGTCACCTGGCTATTGTTTTTTACGCCATCGCAGAAACTTCGGAAAAAATATCAAGTCAATACGCTATTCACGATTTTCTCAAAAAATTAGGGTTGCCAACACTTAAACTCCATGCCCTCTGCTACTCCCTGGATGAGATTTGGGGGTTCGCCGAGAGGGTGCATCAAACCCGTCCAACACTGGGATATGATATCGATGGGATCGTCATCAAGGTCGATGACCTGCACGAACAAAAACGGCTGGGCACTACAGGGAAATGTCCCCGCTGGGCTGTTGCGTATAAGTTCGCTGCTGAACAGGCGATTTCACACATTCTGGCGATCACTGTCCAGGTGGGGCGCACAGGGACCTTGACACCCGTAGCTGAATTAGAGCCCGTTTCTGTTGCCGGAAGCACTATTGCCCGCGCCACACTGCATAATGAGGAAGAAGTGCGCCGCAAGGATATCCGCGTTGGCGATCGCGTGACTATAGAAAAAGGGGGCGATGTCATCCCTAAGGTTGTGAGCGTCGATCTGTCTGCACGTAAAGCGGCATCGCATCCATGGGTGATGCCTGCCCATTGCCCTGCCTGCGGGGCTGCAGTGGTGAGGGTCCCAGGAGAGGTGGCAGTGAAGTGTCCTAATGCTGAAGGATGCCCTGAACAGTGCCTAAGACGGGTGATTTATTTTTCGAGCAAAGCAGCGATGGATATCGATAATATGGGTGAAAAGGTCGTCGAGCAACTGATGAATAAAGGATTTGTTAAATCCGCTTCGGATATCTATCGGTTGACCGAAGAACAGCTGTATCAACTGCAGGGATTTAAGGCTAAATCCGTTCATAATCTTCTGGCAAGTATAGATAAATCTCGCGATGTGCCCCTCGATCGTTTTATCATGGCATTGGGAATCAAACACGTCGGATCAGAAACAGCAGAGTTACTGGCAAAGAAATCGGGAACGATCGAAGCCTTGATGGACATTCCTTTTGAAGAGTTGCTCAAAATCGATGGAATCGGTGAAAAAGTCGCGATGTCTGTTATAGACTATTTTGCAGATGCAGCCAACAGAAAGGAAATTAAGGCTTTATTGGAACTAGGGGTTAAGCCAAAAACAGTCAGGGTAATCAGTTATTCCACTCATGCATTCAATGGCAAAACATTTGTGCTGACGGGTTCCCTCCACGGCTACACACGCGATGCCGCAGCCGCTCTCATCAAGGAGCGCGGAGGAAAGGTCACTGATTCCGTCAGTAAAAAAACTGATTTTGTCCTGGTAGGGGACTCGCCGGGCTCAAAGCTGGAAAAAGCCAAATCCCTTGGTGTCACCATACTAACAGAAGCTGATTTCCAACATAAAATATCTTGAGGTTGGAAATAATGAGTCGACCGTGTAATGTGTCTTTTATAACAGGGTAACCTCCCTTAACACAGTAACCAATAGGATTTTCATGAAAATTTCTCCATTATTCAATAAAGTATTAGCTACTTTGGCATTTACTGTCTTAACGACAAGCTGCGGTACAGAAGCCGGCAAAGAACGCCGCGAAGAAAGTAAGGAACGCCGCGAAGAAAGAAAAGAAGATCGAAAAGAACGCCACGAAGAAAACAAATCCAAACCAGCATTAATTGCACCCAAAGCAGACGTAACACCCAAAGCAGACGTAGCACCCAAAGCAGACGTAGCACCTAAAGCTGATTTAGCACCTAAAGCAGACGTAGCACCCAAAGCAGACGTAGCACCTAAAGCAGATGTAGCGCCTAAAAAAGAACTGGTTTTGAATACAGACAAAGCTCCTAAGACAGATGTTGCTCCTAAAAAAGAAGTAGCGCTTAACGAAAAACCAGCGTCTCCAACTGAAGTCGCTCCTAAAACAGAAGCATCTCCAGAAGAAGAAGTTACCCCAATGCAAGAGGCTACTCCTGCAGAAGCCTCCACAGATCAAGAAGCTAAAGGGTAATATAACTCCGATGAAAATACGTATTGCAGTTCTTATTTTATCAACGATGGCAGCAAGTTGTTTTGCTGCCGTAGAATCACCTCCTGCCCTCGCAGAGAAGGCTGTTGCTGTTCTTCACGCCACCGAAGGGAATAAGGTTTCTGGAACGGTTACATTTACAACCGTGCCAGGTGGAACCCGAATCGTTGCCGACGTGTATCACTTAAACCCTGGAAAACATGGATTTCATGTCCATGAACATGGCGATTGTAGCGCGCATGATGGTTCAACCGCGGGTGGACACTTCAATCCTACTGGGAAAAATCACGGGGGGCCCGATTCAGAAGATCGTCATGTAGGCGATATGGGCAATCTATTTGCTGACTTTCAGGGCTATGCACATTATGATCGCGTGGATGATTTGCTTCAGTTAACTGGCTCTGATACAATTATCGGACGCTCTATTGTCATTCATGCAAACGAGGACGATTTTACAACACAACCGACAGGTAATTCAGGTGCGAGAATCGCCTGCGGTGTGATCAATAGCGTTGAGGAAAAAAAGCTGCAATAAAAGGACCCCGAAGCATTTGGAGTGCGTGCGACTTGTCGCCGCTCTCGTATCCGCTCGACTTGTCGAGCTCACAGCGCCGCCCGAGCTTGAAGGGATTTGCGATTACCTCCATCCGAAGGTACTCATTTGCAAAAGATTCAGTTCCTTCGCAAATATTGGTGGATCTACGAGCTCGACAAGTCGAATAATACAAAAACGGCGACAAGTCGCGCGCACTCCAAAATGCTCTGCGACCATATTTGTACCCACATCTTACTTCTGCCTAAGACCCGTATTTACTCGTATTTATCTTCCCTGTAGAAAAATATATTCAGTTGTGGTATAATGAGATAAGGTGGTTAGGAGTTTTATGTTTGATACTACCTAATAATTTGTGAGGTGTTTATGGTTTCTCCTAATATGGGTATTGTCTCTATTCCCTCTGCACCCCCAGCTCCTGTGGTGGGTTCCGGAGCCTCAGCAAGTGTGGATGCTGGAACCGCTGGAGCGATTGCCCAGGCGCATGGTAATCCAGCAAATACTGCGACCACCAAAGTGGCTAGCGTGGCTGACTTAAAGCGTAAAGCTCCTAAGGTCTATCAGCAAATGATGGAAGGGATAGCAATGAATATTTGCAACAATATGAAGGCAAGTCAAGATCGTATAAGTGCAATGAATAAGGGTAATTAAGAGTGATTTTCTGTGTTTGAAGTGGCTTTATTTTTAGGATTTCCAGTCAATAACGCTTATGCGCAAGAGTTGGGGCGTACTGATACACAGTTGCTTCATTTTTTTTTGTATAATGTTGAGGGGGATTACCTCAGAGAAATACAACACGAAGGGGTACGCTATATCGGTAAGTTTGCCGAACCGGTAATTAGTGTCGAAAGTCTAAATTTATTACAAAACAATATACTCAGCATCCTCAAGAAATTAACGCCGCAACTACAATTTAATGGCGCTTCTTTGACGCTAATTGCAACACCAATCACTCCAAAATCCAGAACACAGGAATCTCTTTAAAATGTCAGAAGACAACGATACGTTTATCATTTCAGATGAAGAAGCCGGAGAACGCTTAGATAAAGTTTTAGTTTCTCGCCTTGGAAGTGCAGGATCTCGTACATATTTTCAATTTCTCATTGATGAGGGAAGAGTGCTCCTTAATGGCGAGCCTGCTAAAAAAAGGATTAAACCTAAATCTGGTGATGAAGTGGAGGTCGATTACATCCTCACACCGGAACTGACTCTCGAAGCCGAAAATATCCCCCTAAATATCATTTATGAAGATGAATCAATCATCGTCGTGGATAAAAAACCCGGCATGGTAGTCCATCCTGCTGTAGGACATTGGACCGGGACATTTGTCAATGCTTTGCTATACTACTGCCGCGTGGAAACAACAATCAAAAATAACAAAGATGACCTCCGACCCGGTATTGTCCATCGACTGGACAAAGAGACTTCAGGGCTAATCGTCGCTGCCAAAACGTTGGTGGCGCAGCAGAGACTGATTGAGATGTTCACAAAACACACGGTATATAAAGAATATTTAGCCGTTTGTGTGGGCAATCCCGGAAAAGGGACCATCGATGTTCCAATTGGAAGACACCCGGCCAATAGAAAAATGATGGCTGTGTTGAAAGAAGGTGGAAAAGCCGCTGTAACGCATTTTCAAACCCTGGCATTTAATGAAAAATTAAGCCTGGTCAGCGTCGTAATAGCCACAGGAAGAACACACCAGATCCGCGTCCACATGAAACATCGGGGAATGCCGGTACTTGGAGACGCAATCTATGGGACTCCTTCTGCCAATACGAAGTTTGGAGTAGAAAGGCAGATGCTGCATGCATATCGACTGCGTTTTGCTCATCCAATAACAGGCGAACCGATGAGCTTTGAGGCTGAAATACCGCCCGACATGCAGGCTGTTGCTAAAAAAATAAGTTTTTCCTAGCCGAATATAGGATAATTGAGTACCCTTAGTTTGATGGGGAAGAGCAATGCAATTGCGACCTCGCTGAATAGACAACAACATCACATATGAAACAAGGATCGGGTTATGAAAGAGTTTGTAGCTTACATTGTAAAGAACCTGGTAGACCATCCTGATAAAGTTAAAATTAATGAGATCGGCGGTACTCAAACGCTCATTATCGAACTATCCGTTGAAAAATCCGATATTGGCAAAATCATCGGTAAAAAAGGGAAAACAATCAACGCGATTCGTACGTTGTTGATGTCAGTTGCCAGCCGCAATGGCATCCGAGTAAATTTGGAAATTCTAGAAGAAGATGGACCTGCTGACGCTGCTGCTGCGACTGAAGAACCAGGCAACTGCTAGCCTGAGTTGATAGGATTTTGATGGTGCGAAGGCGCGGAGCATCTGGAGTGCGCGCGACTTGTCGCTAGCACTCCAAACCCTTCGCTCCATTAAATGAGATCCTGTGCAGCATCATTGTCGGCTATCCACAAGGCCTTGTGGGTACGCGTGCCAATCTGCTGGATGGGAAGATCATCCGGAGTAAAGGGGCCGGTCAATACTTGGTTTAACATCGACGCCTTACTTTTGCCAATGACGTAAATATTGGTTTGGTGTGCTTTGTTGATAAGATCGAAAGTAAAAGTCATCCGCCATGTCGCTTTTTGGGGGATAAAATTCGCAATAACAAGCCTTCCCTTAGCGTGAAGACCATGCGTCTTGGGAAAAAGCGATGCTGTATGGCCATCGTCCCCCATACCAAGCATCACCAAATCAAAGGCTGCGTTAGGAACAGTTTGCTCGATCAGGGTTTCATACGCTTTCGCAGCCTTTTCTAGATCGGCGCTTTCCGCGTGCATTCTGTGGATATTGTCTTTAGGGATCGGTAAACAACTTAGTGCTGCCTCCATTGCCATATGGTAGTTGCTTTCAGGATCATCCGGAGAAACACTGCGTTCATCACTCCAAAAAAACCTTATTTGCTTCCAATCGACCTGCTTACAATACTGTGGACTCATTAAAAGCTGGTAGAGGGCTTTAGGTGTGCTCCCTCCAGATAGTGCAACATCAAACATTCCCTTCCTGTCAATCGAAACAGTGGCCAAACTGACAAACTGTGCCGCGCAGAAAGTCAGCGTTTCTTCTTGATTGCCGGGAACAATGATATCTCTTCGATCGTCAAATGACCTGACTTTTTGGATCCACTGTTGCTCCATCACGGAATTTACCTTTACCTTTACTGGCCCTTGTTAAGTTCTATCTCAGAGAGAACGTTCAGCATCTGGCTATAATGCTCTCCCAATTTGCTGAAGAAAATTTCCCGCATGAACGTCATGCCTTTATGGACATTGGGTAGGGATAAAGTGAAGGGGAGCTCGCACGTTTCCCTGGAAGACACATGAATGAGAGCTTGAGAGGTGTTTGGCTTGCGCATGAGCAAGTATGATTGCCCATCGAGCAAGGTGATTTCAATTGCATTGATAGCACCGGGAGGTAATTCCGGATGGGTTTCCGGTACTACTGCAACCACAGAGGGATGCAGGCGGCTACTGTAGCCTATAATAATGGTATTATTTAAATGCTCAATCTTGTTGTATTTCCATTGAAGCCGGCATGCAAGCCAGGCTTGCAGGTAGAGTGCACGAATTTCAGGGTGCAGCATTGTATCCGTTGTACAGCCGTTATAGCGAATAACCACAGATTTGATAGAGCACAGTTGTTTGATCTTTTCAGGGGTGTCGAAAAGTTGAGTTAGGACATCACGCCAACTGCTGATGAGGGCCCAACTCACATCCATGATATCCATGTTAAGGGCGTTTAGATTTTCCCGCATCTCTTGACAGAATAGAGAAAGATCGTCCGAACATTCCGAATCAAAGATGACGCGTGAAGCATACGTCTGCAGGTGAGGGAAAATCTCTGTTTCGTCAAAAGGATTTTGACCCCAAAGCAGGTAGACAGGTAAGTCAGGGACGATGTGGGGGGTGACGATGAAGGGAATGCGGAAAAATTGATCTTGCGAGGCTTGGATCACAATTTGGTCGCATACGACGGTCGATTCTACAGACCCGCTGCTTTTGCCGCTGATCACGCTTGAAACGTTAACATGGCAATAGGATGAGGCCGATTGGTCGTCACCCTGGATAAAAATAATACGGCAGGGAAATTTGTCCAGAATTGTGTTAATGAAATCCTGCATATAGTTGACACGCCGAGTTTCCCGCGCAAAAATAATGAGTGTAAATAGGCAGGATTTTGGAGATGTCGCCGAGTCTTTGAACAAGGTGGCCGAAACACTGAGTTCTTTTTCAATATTTGGGATTTTGATATCCGTCAGTTGCTGCGCCATTTATATTAACCTCCACTGGCGTCCATCGCGCGACATTAATGCCTCAGCGCCCTTTGGTCCCCATGTGCCTGAGGGGTAATTTGGAAAATCGTTCTGTTTTTCTTTGTCCCAATAATCAAGAACTGGGGTAAATAGACGCCAGGACGCCAAAGACTCATCTGCGCGTGCAAACAGGGTGTTGTCGCCGGACATACAATCGCAAATCAGCCGTTCATAGGCTTCGGGAGGTTTAGCACCGAAATAAGCGCCGTATTGGAAGTCCATTTTAACGGGTTGGATCAGGCTGCTTAGCCCGGGGATTTTACAATTCATTTTAAGAGATATCCCCTCGTCCGGTTGGATCCTGATTACCAAGGTATCCGGTTCGTTTTGATGGCTGTCTTTTTGGAAGAGGTAGCCCGGGGCGCTTTTGAAAACAATTGCAATTTCTGTCGACCGCTTGGGAAGTCTTTTACCGGCACGCAAATAGAAGGGGACACCTGTCCAGCGCCAATTATCTACCATTAGCTTTAAAGCCACATATGTTTCGACAGCTGAGTTAGGAGCTACATTGTCCTCTTGACGGTACCCTTTAACATCTTTTCCATCGATATAGCCGGGTCCGTACTGCCCCCGAATGACGCACGTGGAAATCTCTTGCTGCGAGAATGGGCGGATCGCTTCTATTACCTTAATTTTCTCAGCGTGAATCGCGTCGGCCTTAAGTGAAATAGGGGGTTCCATCGCAACGAGGGACAACAGTTGCATCATGTGGTTTTGCACAATATCTCGCAACATTCCCGCCTCTTCCCAAAGGCGTCCTCGAGTTCCAATCCCAATTTCCTCGCTGACAGTGATCTGGATGTTGTCGATATGATTTTTATTCCATAGTGCCTCAAAAATCGAATTGCTAAAGCGAAAAACAAGGATATTTTGTACTGTTTCTTTTCCAAGGTAATGGTCGATGCGGTAAATCTGCTTTTCGTCAAGATGCTTAGATATCTCACTCTGCAGCTTCTCGGCAGATTTAAGGTCGTGGCCAAATGGCTTCTCGATGATCACTCTCGACCACTTATCCTGAACCTCATTCACATCGTACAACAACTTGTATTGATTTAATTTTTCGACAATTAAGGGAAAAAAACTCGGCTGTGTTGATAGATAAAAAACGCGGTTGCCTTTCGTTCCAAATTGTGTGTCAAGACGACGCAGCAACTTATCGAGGTCGGCATAACCCTGGTCCTCATGAAACTCTGCCTGATGATAAAACAGCTGTTCGCTAAAAGTGTTCCAAACGTCCTTGTCGGCTGGTTTAATTCGAGAGAACTTGTTGACAGCATCCAACATCTCCTGTCTAAACATTTCATTGCTCTTCTCCCTTCTGGCAAACCCCACACAGGCAAAATGCCCAGGCAACTGCCCCTCACGTGCTAGATTGTACAATGCAGGGATCAACTTGCGGCTGGTTAAATCCCCAGTAGCTCCAAAAATTACTAAAATACAGGGCTCAACATTTTTTTTTAGTCTGCTGGGGTCTTCCAAAGGATTGGCAACAAAGGGATTGAACATAGGTAACCTTTTAATCGTTGGTATGCGTAAAAATCGAGATTACAAGATCCTGAATTCCAAATCAAGACGGAACGCAGAACGATCAGCAGCAGGGGGCGATGGACAAACAGGCAAGAGCATTCTTGCCTTCTTAAGATGGCAGTAGTTTAATGTGCCCAGCTGTCCATTGCTTTCGTCCATGGCTGCCTGCTTATCCTATCCATCCTGCCCATCCTGTAATTTTATTTTTTTGACTGAAAATCTTCCTTGTTAAGGTGATCATGGCCATCCAAAAGTGTCACCTTCATTTGAACCATGCCCCTTTTTTAGTGATTTTTGCCGATTCCTGTTGATTTGAAACAACATATCCGTTATCCTGGAGCATTAAAAACAGTCTTTTCTCTGAGGAAATCCTTGGAGAATAACGTCAGAACATACTAGTACCCGCAGGGAGAGAATAAAAATGTCAACAAAATACGCCATTATCAAGACAGGTGGAAAACAATATCGCGTGGCTGTCGGCGATGAAATCGATGTGGAATTGCTACCCGAAGAAGTCGGTTCCCAAGTTAAATTTACTGAGGTTCTGTTTACGCACAACGGCGCTAACATTGTATTCGGTGAACCGTTTGTACCAGGATGCGTTGTCCTTGGTGAATGCGTAGACTTCGTAGCAGGACCAAAAGTCACAAGTGTAAAATATATTCCGGGAAATCACCGCAAAAAAATTGGCCATCGCCAGCATTACTCGCGTGTGAAAATTACTCAGATTGCAAACTAAGGAAGGTTAACATGGCACATAAGAAAGGACAGGGGTCTACTCGCAATGGACGTGATTCTCACTCGAAGCGTTTAGGTGTGAAAGTTGGATCCGGCGAACTCGTTACAGCTGGCAGCATCCTCGTCAGACAACGGGGCACCAAATGGCATCCAGCAAAGAATGTAGGTAGAGGAACTGATGATACGCTCTTTGCTCTTACAGATGGCCTCGTAGCGTTTCGTAAATCAGACAAAACCTACGTTTCTATCGTCTCCGGAGTTTAGTTTCCAGGGTTTAGTTTTTGTGTCAGACCCCGTTCTTCTGCGTTTCACGCAAGATAACGGGGTCTGTCTATTTTAATATTAGAGGTAATTTTCATGTTTGTCGATCGTGTAGTTCTTGACCTTATTGCTGGAAAGGGAGGCAACGGTGTCGTTGCTTGGCGCCGGGAGAAGTATATTCCTAAAGGAGGCCCCTGCGGCGGAAATGGCGGTAAAGGAGCCACCGTGACTTTTGAATCTGATGCACAGGTGTACTCTCTCGAGTGGTATCGCAACCGACGCATCCTCAAAGCAGAGAACGGACAACCTGGGGCGTCTAACAGTCGGCAAGGGCGGAATGGTAAGGATTTGATCTTGAAGGTTCCGTGTGGTACCCTGATTAAAGACAAGAACACCGGCGAGATTCTGCATGATTTTACTGAAGATAAAGAAAAGTGGGTCATCTGTAAAGGTGGACGTGGTGGGCGCGGTAATGAGACGTTCAAAACGCCAACTAATCAAGCACCTAACATCTGTACTGAAGGGACCGAAGGCGAGAGTGCTCAAGTCGAACTGGAGCTCAAGTTAATCGCGGACGTCGGTCTTGTAGGGTTTCCTAATGCAGGAAAATCTACGTTGATTTCAGTGTTGGCAGACGTTAGAGTTAAAATTGCGGCTTACCCATTTACCACTTTACAGCCCAATATTGGCTTTATTAAGCGTAAAGATCTCTCTCGTATCTTTATTGCTGATATTCCTGGCATTATTGAAGGAGCACATCGCAATCGCGGATTAGGTTTCGAGTTTCTACGTCATATAGAAAGAACAAAATTATTACTTTTTGTTTTGGATGCCTCAGGTATAGACGGGCGCGATCCAAGCAGTGACTTCCGTGTCTTACGCGATGAAATTGCTGCGTACAAACCGGAAATGCTGCAGCGTCCTTATCTCGTTGTCCTTAATAAAATTGACGCTGAAGAATCTGCAGAAAATATTAAAAAATTTCACGAAGAATTTTCATTTCCTTCTGACCAAGTATTTGAAATTTCCGCTATGCACGGTGATGGTCTTCCTGCTCTTGAAGAAGCCATCCTCAAGCTTGGCTAAGCTCGTAATTATGAATTTGGAGTGCGTGCGACTTGTCGCCGCTCTTATATTCCCCGACTTGTCGGGCTTATAGACCCACCAGAACTTGCAATGACACTGTCTGTAAGTACCTTGTCTTTACCATAACTATCAATTTAATATTTCAATTGTGACCAAGCCCTTGTCGTTACCCAGATCTATCAATCTAATATTTTAACCGTAACAGGGCATGGTTCAAATGAAGGTAACACTTTTGAATGGCCAAGATCACCTGAACTA
>JBAWVE010000039.1:0-14420 GCA_037147435.1 Parachlamydiaceae bacterium | reverse complement strand
AAAGATTTTTGATTACTTTGTGCTACCCATTTTCGTTCTATTTTGAACCATGCCAGAAAATGGGCATGGTTCAAAATGGGGAATTTTAAGGTCGGAAGTGTGCGAAGTGTTTGGGGTGTCACGACTTGTCGATCTCATAGATCTACCAGGTGCTAAAGAAACGCTTCTGGGTAGCCTCTAAAGAGAAGCTGGTATTGAATTTCTCAGCAGCATTAAGTCCCAGTTTGAGACTTTTTTCCGGACAATTAATCGCTGAAGTGATCATCGTAGCCAAAGAGGGCTCGTGATAAGGGAAGCATACGTAACCGGTTTCATTATTCTTGATGGCTTCCTTGCAGCCATCAACATCTGTCGTGACAATGGGCATCCCCTTCGACATTGCAGTAAGCAATGCAATGGGAAGGCATTCCAAAACTGACGATTGGATGAAGAGATCCGCCTCTGCATAAAAAGAATCCAATTGTTCAGGCTGCACTGACCCAACCATTTTAATGTTATCTTTGTATTTTGAAGTGACCACCCGGAGGATAGAATCAGTCAAAGACAAGAACTCCTGGCTTTGAGGCATAAACCCCACAATAGTCAAGGTTGTGTCTTCCGGAATCCACTTTTCCTTCAAACAAAGGAGAAACGCATTAATCAGTGTCTGAGTTCCCTTACGTGTCGAAGCCGTACCAACAGATAAAAGTTTTTTCAGACGTGTCTTGGATGAAGGAACGATCTGTTGGGCCGGAATCCCGCTCCAATACATCACTTCGCCTTTCTCCATCCCTGAATAAGCCCATGCTTCACGCGTTGCTGCGGATCCAAACCACATCCGCGGGGGATTAATTTTGTTGGACCACCGTGTTAGGAAAGACACAAGTTTTCGGGAAAATGCATTTTTGAGGATTCCAGCAGGTGTAAACGACTCGTGGATATACCAGACCGGTCGCCTCCAGGGTCGCAAAATAGCAAGAGGGAAAATCAAAGGGAAGCTGGCAATGCTGTTTCCAATGGTTACCCCTTTGATGCGGAAACAAATGGTGTAAAGCAAAGAAACAAACAGTTTGAGCATCGGCTTACGGCTTCCGCCAGAACATTTACATAGGGTAAACACGGGGATTTGATGTTTTTCAAGTTCCTGCCGCATTGGACCATCATAAATCGAAACTACACGGGGTTGATAGCCATTGTTTTTCAAGCTTAATGCCAGGTCTGCAACCAACTTGGGTGCGCCTGTCAGACTCATTTCATGGGAAATCAGCGTCACATTCAGCGATTTTTTGAAAACACTGATCGCAAATTTTTCTTTTTTTTCATGCGCAGAATCTTTGCCAGAAGCCTTAAGCGGAATAGGCGCTAAAGGCGATACTTGAGTGATGAATTTCGTTAATCCAAGATCCATTTGTAATTTAGAACGGATTTTTTGAAACTCTGATGGCCAATACCAATTGCATGGAGCACTCCGATTCGTTGGAGGATGCGCAAAACTGTTACACAGGTAATCACAATAGATCTCGGTTAACTCGTTTTTTTGAACCTCTTGCAGCAGCGGCGTCATTTCAAATGGTCGAAGGAAATAGAGGGTTTCTCTGACCATCAACGGCTCCGTCAGCAACAGGGCGCGCAGAAGGAAATCCCGAACAGCTTCAGTTTTCAAATCTTTAAATGGTCCTGCTTTTTGGTAAAGAGAATGGGAAAAAACCAGGTTTCCAATGGATACAGCAAGATTTTCTTTAAGAAGCTGAAATCCAACAGTGATTCCATCCTGAAAGGCTGCACACCGGGCCCTTTCATACCACTCCCACCATGCATGGTTGGGCGGAAGGGGGGTCCCTTGAACTCCCACTGCAGCGACATAAGAAAAGGCCACATCTGCGTGAGCACAAAGTAATTCCTGAATCATAGTCTGCAAACGTCTAGGGTGGTAGAAATCTTCAGGAAGCAAGACCGTTAACCACTCTCCATTAGCTATGGATAGTCCATAATTAATACTTTCAAAAAGGGTTTCATTTTTGCGAAACTGTAAAGAAATCAGGAGCTCTGGACTTGTTCCGTGTCCCGCCACAAATTGTTCAATTTCCTGTAAGCTACCGTCTGTAGATCCTCTATCAATGATAATCAATTCAATTTTGTGGTATGCCTGATCCGCGATCGATTGGAGAGCCTGCATCACATGAACCAGTTGATTGCACACAGGAACAACAATGGAAACCAGAGGGTGAGCATCAATGGACATTTTGCCTCACAGTCTGCTCATTTCCCATCTGTTGGATGCCATCGTAAAAATTCACCTGAGGCACCCACCCCAGTGTACGCTCAATTTTTTGAGGACACAGAACGCTCCAACTGGGACGAGATATTGAGTTGGAAACATTTCTAATTATTGATTTTTGAGTGGCTTCCTCTATGGTACTAAGAACTTGAGAGATGGAATGACCAACACCAGATGAAACATGAAACACTCTACACTCACCACTGTCTGGAGGGTTTTGAATGACAAGATTAAAAGCCTTAGCAACGTCGCTAAGATGCACATAGTCACGAACAGTCTCCAATGAATCAAAAACATTCAGGGGTTCATTCTCAAATAATTTGGAAAAAGCAACTCCTATGAGTCCTTGAGTACGCTGCTTCGGTAAAAAAACTCCGTAGGGATTACTGATACGCAAGACGGTTCCCCTAATCCCATACTGTTCACAACAAAGACGCAGGCAGTTTTCCGCTGCAAGCTTATGTGCGGCATAACAGGATCGCGGGTGAGGCATATCCTCCTCGGTACGAAGTATCCTATCAGGAGTATCATCATACATGTTCCCACCCGAGCTGCTGAATATGATGTGCCCCTCCGAATTCTCCCGCGCAAAGGCCTCAAATAATCGGACTGTAGAAATAAGATTTGTGTAGATATCAGCACTCATATCAGAAAGGGCGCTGCGCGGATTACTCTCACAAGCTAAATGAATGAGTGTCTTGGCATTAGCAATAAATTCGGGGATGCAATCGTGCTGCTGTAGGTCGCCGCGCATCCACACACAGCCCGAAGACGATGGCATGTGCATCCGCCGCGTCAAACGACGCTGTTGGCATGGTAAGCGGTCCGCAACATAATGGCCGATGAACCCAGAGGCTCCTGTAATAGCTAGCATTTTTCCTCAATACAGATATGCAATAGACAATTCTAATATACAATAACCTAACAGGTGTTTTACTTCATCGAGAATTTTTCGCTAAATTTCTTGGCAAAAAAGGCGTCAGGGGTCAAAATCTGGGTGAATTCATAGATTTCTGGTGACTAAGAGCATATGTTAAATCGAGTAAAAATATTATTTGAGTTGTTATGGAAAATTCCTTTCCTATCCACACAGCTCATTTGCATAGGAATCGCCCGAGGCAAAGCCCCCACATATGCGTGGTCTGTCTTCAAAGCTTTACTGGCTGGACCATCCTTTACGCTAGCCTCTCTTCAACGCTTGTCTGACGCTGTTCAGAAAACAGATAACGACGAAATATTCGGATCCAACAGCCCCAGAAGGATCAAAAAAATGCACTCCCTCATCCGAGGTCTGCACTCTCTCTTTCCACAAAACCCACTCTATTCATACTCTTGCCTTGTCGTTGTCAATCACCCGGATCCCTCCAGTTTGCAAACCGCTTTGACTTCTGTCCTTAACCAAACAGCCCCCTTATTAGAAGTGATTATCGGCTTTAATGGCCCCCCAAGCGACAAAATCAAGAAGATTCTGGCTCACTTAGAAAAAATGCACCAAAAGAAAATCAAATGCATTGAAACCTCTTGCGGACCTGAGGCCCGCCTGCTTAACCTTCTGGCTGAACAAGCATCAGGAAATATCCTGATCATTTTCGACCAGGATGGTATCATGCGGTTTGATCTCACTTTTCGCTTTGAACAAGCTTTTCGTCTGTTCCAAGACCCTGAACGCACTGTAGTTTTCAGTAAAGAATCGGGTGGTTTCTTTCCTGAAAAACGAATCTGTTTCCCGTATTTCTTTGAGACACAACTAACAGGCTGCATCGCCATCCCCAAGGTCCTCTGGAAAGATATAGGCGGTTTCGATGAAGAGTACGAAGGCTCACACCTTTATGACATGTTCCTCCGCTTGAATCTTGCCAACGTGCGGATGCATCAAACACTCACTTGCCTGTACAACAACCAAAAGGCACAAACGGGCGATATCAATTTCTGCGCAAAGGCATTCAACCGGTACGCGTGTCTGAAAGGGTTAGAGTGGAAAATTGAACCGGGAATGATTCCAGGTACATTGAGAGCCACGCCTTTAATAAAGAAAACAATATCTGTCCACGCCGTCATACCGTTCAAAAATCAAAAAGAACTAACCCTGGCGGCAGTCACAAGCCTGCAACAGCAGACAGGCATCAACCTGGTCATTACGGCGATCGATAACCGCAGTGAAGACCTCTCCATCGGAAAAGAGCTTCAGGAAATGGGAGTAGAAGTTCTCGAAATCGATGAACCGTTCAATTTTTCGCGTTTAAATAACCTCGCCGTCACTCGCACAAAATCAGGCAAACACTGTGAAGCTGTCTTCTTCATGAATAATGATGTCGAATTAACCACTGAAGATGCTTTGCTGGAAATGTGCCGCTGGATACACCAACCAGATATCGGAATGGTCGGATGTCGTTTACACTACCCTAATGGAATGTTGCAGCATGGTGGCATAGACATCGATAAATCCGACTCCGGTTATCAGGTTTTATGGCGGCATACGGAACATTTACTACCCATGCAGCTACTTCGACTGGCACGTACACTGCGTGTCACAGATGCCGTCACAGGGGCAGCAATTTTGATGAAAAGGGAACTCTTTCTGGATATTGGAGGATTCGATGAAATCTGGTACCCCAACGGTTACAGCGACATCAATCTTGCCGTCAAGCTCAAATCCAAAAATCTCCACAGTTTTTATAC
Organism: Parachlamydiaceae bacterium; assembly: GCA_037147435.1. GTDB lineage: Bacteria > Chlamydiota > Chlamydiia > Chlamydiales > Parachlamydiaceae > JBAWVE01. The sequence goes on along the minus strand of JBAWVE010000039.1, from coordinate 9,484 downwards.
ACCATTTGCTTCCGGAATCCATCGTGAAAGTATGTCTCGAATCAATGTCGGATTCCTGGAAGAATACGAATCTCTAGTCGCCATGCAACACGATTACCTCGCAAACGTCCCCCTACAACGACTACATCCGGACTCATCATGATTAAAGTGCTGTTTGTGTTTTCCGGCAGAGGTTGTGTGTGCGTCGAAAAGCGTAGTATAGAGGTTTTACACGCACTGTTCCGATACCAACACAAATATATCACTGCAAATGGAATTTTTTACGACCGTCTCGATGATGAGGATTTCGAGCAGCACGACATTATCTTATTCCAACGTTTGGGCGGTGGAGAACTTATTCCACAAAATAACCAGGAGCGACTATTCCGTCTCATGGAACGCCACCGTCAAAACAAAATCTATGTGTACGATATCGATGACTATATCTTCGAATTGCAAAATGAGCTCCCTATTAAAATGATGCGCCGCTGCCATTGGGCAACAGCAACAACCAGATTCCTTGCCGATAAAATGGCCCTCTATCAGCCACAATGCCACGTTATTCCCACCCAAATCGACCTGGAAGCATGCGAGAAAGCCCCACAAGCGACCGGATTTGATCCAGATCTTACTCATATCGGCTGGTTTTCTCTTGATGGACAAGGAATGCATATCATCAATCAACTCTATCCATGGCTTTTGGAAAAATACGCCAATAAAATCGCCATTCACTTCTTTTGCGATACCCCATTTCAACTTCTCAGTAAAAAATATTATCAAGATAAGCTGGTGCTCACTAAAACACCGGTCCCGATCACTGAGATGTACTCCGTCGTAAAAGCAATGGATTTCCTGATCAACCCCCTGGATCACCATCCCATTTTAAAACAGAATAAAAAAAGAAATTCAGTCGAAACCCTAGATTTCCTCCACGCCAAATCGGAAATCAAATATCTTCATGCTGGAGCCGCCGGCAAACCTTTGATCTCAACCGACACCCCCTCCTATAGCGCTGCGATCCAACACAATGAAACGGGCTTTCTGGCAAAAAATGAGAATGAGTGGATGTCACAACTGTCTATTTTAATAGACGACAACAGCAAACGCCTCGAAATGGGCCGAAAAGCCAAAGAACATATATACGCCACCTATTCATACGAGAAATCCGCCGCAAACTACGCCGCATTTTTTTTAGGATTAAGGACTGTAGAAAAACATGATTATTAAACCAGAAGTATCTGTCATTATGTCAACCAATCACGGAGACGTGTCGCTACGGAAGACTATTGAATCGGTATTAAGTCAAACACTTCCCGACTTCGAATTCATCCTCATCGACGATGGCTCTTCTGATGACACAGCAGCTATCTGTCAGGAATATGCTCGGCGAGATGGTCGGGTCAAATACATTCGCTTTGAGAGTCCTGCAGGATCGCCGGCCACCCGATATAATGATGGAATCGAGCTCAGTACCGGAAGATATCTTTCCTTTATGCACAGTGGCGATACATGGCTTCCCAATGCCCTTGTACACTTATATCGTGCCATATCGACACGCTACCGCCATCACGGCATGGTCTATGGATTGGTTGATGATGAAAATAAAAATCGTTCTACATCTGACGGAAGAAAATTGTCCGCCCGTCAAATTAAACAGGGAAACTTCATCGCTTCCACTGCTGTCATCATCAAAAGAGAAATTATTGATTTTGTTGGGGGCTACGATGAAAATCTATGTTCGAAACACATAAGCGATTGGGATCTTTGGGTGCGTATCTGCTCAAGCTATCTAATCGCCGGAATTCCTGTTCTCGTCGGAACAACTCACCACTTCCCTTCAACTTTAAAGGATGCTACAATCCCTATGAACAATCGACAACTACGACTGAAAACAAAGACACTGGGCAAAGGTGAAGCAATGGTCAAATTTGCCTCTGATCTTTTTAAAGATAAACTATTGGCTCTCAGATCTATTTTGGGAGGCATCAAACGCTACTTTTTGAGGTGCTTTTATGCAGCTTGTAAACACTGAAATTCCTGACGTGCTGATCATTGAACCAAAAATTTTTGGCGATGACCGCGGTTTCTTTTACGAAAGCTTTAATCAGAAAGAATTTGCGGAAATAGCCGGGATCCACGACGCATTTGTTCAAGATAACCATTCCCGATCAGCAAGAAACGTCTTACGAGGCCTCCACTATCAACTCATTCAGCCACAGGGAAAACTCGTACGTGTTGTCCACGGTGAAATCTATGATGTCGCTGTTGACATCCGCGTTAACTCGCCAACCTTCGGAAAATGGGTAGGTGCTAATCTCTCTGCCGCAAATAAAAGAATGTTTTGGGTCCCTAAAGGATTCGCCCACGGATTTGTCGTCCTCTCCGACTTTGCCGAAGTCCTCTATAAAGCAACTGATTTCTATCATCCAGCATCAGAAAAAAGCCTTTGTTGGAATGACCCAGACTTGAATATCTCTTGGCCGATCGACACACACCCCTCGCTGTCCACAAAAGACAGTCAAGGCTTTTCACTAAAAACTGCAGAACTATTTCCATGAAAAAAATTCTAATTACGGGAAAACACGGGCAAATAGGCCACGAGCTACTTCAGGCTTTAGCCCCCTTAGGTATCGTCTGCGCTTTAGATCGGCAACAGTTGGATCTCACCCACCCCGATCACATTCGTCGCGTTATCCGTGAAATTCAACCGGATGTGATCGTTAACGCTGCAGCTTACACACTCGTTGATAAAGCCGAAACAGACGAAAAAACCGCACTGGCCATCAATGCCACAGCGGTGGGCGTTCTTGCCGAAGAAGCTAAAAAAATCCATGCACTGCTGGTTCACTATTCCACCGACTACGTTTTCGATGGAACCAAAACCTCCCCTTATTGCGAAGAAGATGTCACTAATCCGATAAATACCTATGGAAAAAGTAAACTCGAAGGGGAAAAAGCCATCCTCACCATAGGCTGCCCCCATCTGATTCTGCGCACGAGCTGGGTCTATGGAATGCATGGCAATAATTTCCTGCTGACAATGCTGCGCCTTGGCAAAGAAAGGGCTGAATTAAAAATCGTCGACGACCAAATCGGAGCCCCCACATGGTCCCGCCTTATTGCAGAAAAAACCGCCGATCTCCTCTCTCTGTATCTCGATAAAAAAATGAATGACGATTTGTCTGGAATCTACAACCTCACGTCGGCCGGCCACACGTCATGGCTCGGATTTTCCCAAGCCATTTTCGGCCTTCACCAACAGGCAGACCCCACATTCAAGGCCCCACAGCTAACGGGAATCCCTTCCATAGAATACCCCACACCCGCAAAACGCCCAAAATTTTCTGTGTTGTCTACAAACAAAATCCACAATACCTTCAGCATCAACATGCCGGACTGGAAAGAATCCCTAAAATGTTGCCTATATTCTGTTGGCTTTATCTAAAAGTTTCTTTTTGATTTCTTCCAGCTCTTCTTCTTCCATCTCTTCAATGGCGATCAACTCATTCTCTGCCTCCTTGGAGACACGAATGAGTTCATCAATTTTCAAATGCAGTGCTTTGCTTTCTCTATTCTGTGTATTCTGGATAACAAAAACCATTAACGTTGCATTGATGGTCGCTACGGTATTTAAAATCAACAGCCATGTATTGCTATAACCAAAAACTGTTCCAAGAACCAACCACACAGCAATAACAAAAATTGCCACCACAAAGGTCCTAGGATTGCCTGCCATTTTTGCAGACCACGTTAAAAATCGAGAAAGGGCTGGCGTTTTTTTTGTCATAAAAAGTTCTTTTGGATATAAATAAATGATCTAATATTACCACACAAATGGTATCAGAGGTATTTCGAAAACCACCGCGTGGCAATCCCCGCAACCTTTTCCAGGCATCCAGGCTCTTCGAAAAGATGTGTTGCCCTTGGAACAATGTTAAATTCTTTCGGACAAACCAGACAAGCATAGGCTTCTTGATTTAATTCGATAACACCAAAATCATTTCCACCAACAATAAATAATGTAGGGGCTGTCACTTTGTCCAGGACAGGTATCGCTAAATCAGGGCGCCCTCCCCGTGAAACAACTGCCGCAATTCCTTGCCCCATCCCGGCGGCTACCTGCAGGGCCGCTGCAGCTCCTGTGCTAGCACCAAAAAGACCAATAGATAACAACTTAGTCTCCTGTTGTTTCTTCAGCCAATGGATAACGCTCTCCAAGCGCTTTGTCAAAAGATTGATATCAAATCGCGTTTGATACACGGCATCTTCTTCCTTAGAAAGCAGATCAATCAAAAGGGTCGCTATTCCCGCCCCGTTCAATACATCAGCAACAAAATTATTGCGCGGCGAAAATCTGCCGCTGCCGCTGCCGTGGGCAAAAAGAACAATCCCAGTAGCAGATGGGGGGATTTTAAGCATTCCTTCCAGTGTGCCTTGCAGGTGAGGAATATGAATTATTTTTTCCACTGATGCCCCTTTAATATCGCAATCACTTCAGTGTCCTCAACCTGATAAAATTGATCGTAATAGGCCCCTACACTGCCCAAAAATCCACCTTCATCAGAAATTTCAATTCCCACTAAATCATCAGCCAACGATCTCAGTAAATTGGCGGTATTCCTGGGTGCCACTGGAACGGCAACGATAATTTTTTTAGGATGCCGGTCCTTTAATTCCTGAATTCCCGCCTGCATTGTCAGCCCTGTCGCCACCCCATCATCGACAATAATGGCGATTTGTCCGCTCACGGATATCTCTTTTCTTTCTCCTAGATAAAGCTTTCGCCTTCTCTTGATTTCCTGCATTTGGTGTTCTTTTTCACCTTCCAACCAGACCCTGCTCATAGATGCCAGCTCATAGGGTGAGCCTACCATATGACCACTTTCTGAAACGGCTGCAATGGCGTACTCCGGCTGATACGGATGTCCGATTTTATGCGCAAAAACAAGATCCAATGGAGCATTCAGGTGTTTTGCAATTTCCACTGCGACCTCAATTCCACCGCGCGGGAGTGCATAAACAACAACATCCCCGTCCTTGTATTTTTCTAAAAGTTGACCAAGCTGTCTGCCTGCATCAAAACGATTTTTAAATAGCGCCATGATCACCCCTATAACTTATAGATAGTGGATTGTAAATATTTATTTTGTAAGAGAGTTGCTTGTAAGCGCACAGATTGTGGCTTGTCGTCCACTGCTTGTCGTTACCCACATTGTCGTCGATCAAAACACATTATGTTAATCGTCCCCAAGAACCAATAACCGAAATAAAATTAAGTGTAACTTTATATGTTATACTAAAATATCTATAATTTAGAGTGTTTTGTTTTATTTTTTTAATATAAATGTTTTATTTTAATTAAAATATTATATAATAAATTTATTGAGTTCAAACCGAGGTAGGTGCTATGAATTTCGATGAATTTGGCTGTCAAAGACAAAGTGTACCCCCTATTGTTCTAGGACTTTTCAAAGAGGCACAAAAAGGGAGCAGTATCGATAAGGAAAAAATACTTTCTGTTCTCGAGGCATTTGGAAAGTGGGTGGAACAAGATCAGAATAAAAATATCGTGGCAAATAGTCACATTTATGCAGTCATTAAAAGGCTATTTTCAGAGGCTGGTCATCTTTCACCTAAACATGATAATATATCTTCTATGACATCGATCTTTACACAAAGCTTAGGTAAACAGGACGAAGTTGATGAAGAATTAAGACTTATTATTAAAGAAGTGGATAGTATTGTATTCGCAGAACCATTTAGTACAATAAAGCTAGCCGAATGTCTTGATAAACATGATCCGATTCCTGAAGTAGTAACTCTTATCATTGGGTATCTCAGAAGCGGGATTGTAGTGCCTAATGCTAAGATTCTCGAAATTAAGGTTCGAGAAAAGTTGGATAAGTCTGGTGATGTTTTACTGTTGGACCTCCTGACCAAGGTGAACAATCTAACTAATCCAGAAAGCTTTTGTGAGGCTCTTCCTATATTGGAATTTTTGGCTAACGAAAACCCCAGTCTATTGCTGGAGCTGTTGGTGGAAAAAAATGGACAACCTCTGCAAAGACCTATAGATAATCCCGAGATTTTAAAGGAAGCTATTCCTCTTCTGGAATATCTTCAAGAACTAACGCCTGAAAATCCATTAGTCAATGACTTGTTGGCAGCTATGGTAAAAAAACAGGCTGATGTCTTAGCTAAACCGGCTGATGTCCTAATTGGGGCAACTGATGCCTTAGTTGAAAACCTAAAATTGCGAAGCGCAGATGAAATGCGTACAGCTGTAAGAGAAGCTGTTATGGCTCCAATCTCTGAGCAGGGGAGGAATACATTAACCCTGGGCGTTCAAAATTTAGGCTCTATTGATCTTAAAGCGATATATAGTGATCCTATTAAACTAACAGCCTATGTGGCAGCACTTGCTTCTGGATCACAAACAGCAACAGAGGAAGATGAGGCTAGGGTGGCCACTAAAAACATATATGATGCAGATTTGATGGTCGGTGAATGGGTAAAAAATAACCAACATCTTAATCCGGACATGATTAGCAAATTGAATGAGTGTTTAACAAAGAATACGGAAAATAATGAAGGGACTCCGGGTAATTACCGCCATCCTGGAGAAAATGTGTGGTGCAGCTCCAACAAAGCAATGGTTTATTTAGATGGAGGAATTGTACAGGAAGAGGTTAGCTTCATGTGCAATTGGATTAATCGTACAATTGAAGGGGCTGGCGGAGATAAAGCTAAAATTGTTGAAATAGCAGCAAGGACATTGAGTTGGACGGTTAGTATTCATCCTTTTTTTGACGGAAATGGTCGAACCAGCCGAATGCTAGCGAACTATGTCCTCCACAAAGGGGGGCTTCCCCCGGCTATTCTCGATGAAGACAGAGGAAATGCTGGAAAATTTGGATTCGGGTTGTTAACGCGTAAAGAACATCCTGAAATTCTTGAAGGAAAAGATAGAGAAAAGTTACTTCGACTTTGTGGTGCCCACCCCGATATTGAGATTGATATATTACTTGTGGTTGAGGGTATTAAAGATATGGTAACACAGTTTGGAACGAAATAACCCAGGAGAATAATATGACAGGTCCTACATGTGGAGGAACAGAGTTTATCCGAGAGTATCTTGATTTAAGTTCTAGAGCATCGAATAAAGATCAACTTGGAATGCTGAAGAAGGAAATTGATGAGAGTGTCTATTCAAAAGCTATTTCGAAAGAGGCTATTGCGGAGATCATGAAAACCGTTCTGGTAAGAGATGCCGGGGTTTGCGATTTATACTCAAACGAGAAATTAATTGATGGTATTGTAGATGAATGCAACCAGTTGGTTGATGAAAATACAATAAAATCGTTAAAATTAACAACTATATCGGATAAGGAATTGGTCGAAAAAGTTTCTGATATAATATCAGAAATATTGATTTTAAAACCGTTAAAGTCAGGTAATACTGAGTTTTCTCTTATTCTATCAGCGATTATGTTGAGAATGTTTGGAAGACCTCATCTAGTTTTACATGGTTCTGATAAAGACGAATTTACACACGCCTCCGCAAACAAGTTTTCGATGAGAACATTTTTTGCTGATAAATATAAACACTACATGATTGGAGAGGGCGGTCAACTATTGAAAGCTGTAAAAGTTTATAAGAATACTAGCAAGTTTAAAGATGGATCTAATACAGTACTTGTCGAGTGGCACGAGCTCAATCAAGCTATTCATGAGTGGGAAGAGAAAGCACACTCTGATAGGGGCATATTTCCGAGCTAATTGGGTAAATATTGGCGGATATTAGAAAACCCGCAAAGAGGCTAAGAAAATTACAGACTTCTCATTTAGTCGAATGCCATCCATCCGCGCCAATAACTATGTGATACCTACCAAACGATCCATTTTCAAACTGTAAGAGAGTTGCTTTTAAGCGCACAGATTGTGGCTTGCCGCCCGCAGGTGCGCAAAGAACGGACAGAAAAGAAGTCTTTACTACCGTATGTGTCGATACGTGCTATTTGAATGTGATGGGGAAGCACCCCCGACCCCCTGAGCTGCCACTCACTAATCGCCCACAAATCAAAGTAAAGCGGCTTGACTTGAAAATCCCAAAAAGGCTCGGGCAGCTCGTTGCGATAATTGATGAATTCGCTATGTTCAGGACCAAGACTGGGAGAGATGCAGACAAGAAGATCTTTGGGATTTGATCCATATCCCACTTTCATCGCATTAACAGAGTTCTCGTAGATATTTAACACGTTGCTGCGCCGTCCACAGTGAATATTGGCCAATGCGTGATTAATAGGATCATAAAATATTGCCGCCTGACAGTCCGCCTGAGACATGGAAATAGCCAAATTTTCCACTCGCGTCATCAGTCCATCACTAATCGGAGTGTTAGTTGAAGAAATTTCAGTGACATCTGCTCCGTGACAAATTCTTGAGGTCGCCAACTGTGACAGGGACAGCGCATTAACCACCTTTTTAAAATTGGATTCGACGTTTTTTTGCGTATCGCCAACATGCCTTCCCAGATTCAAACTATCCAAGTCCCCTGTACTATATCCCCCATGGCGCATCAAACAGCCATGTATCAGGGGACAGTCCGCCAGTAATTCGAATTCAAGCCACTGGACACCGTGATTTTGTTTGTGGATCATGATTTGCTTATCAAATAATTAATTGTAGTGTATAACTCGTTTTTTTCACATTTTTAATCGAACGGTAACATCATGACTATTTCTTCCACACCAATATTTTCAGGAAATTCTGCTCCAACGGCATCAGGTTGCTGCGGAGGTGAAAGCCCCGTATCACCCTGGCTCAAAAGGGTAGACAAAATTTGCCGCGTCGCCATCGCAGTGTTTGCGGCCATCATAGCTCCAACATATTTTGCCGTCTCCTTCGCCATAGGCAGCGTCGCGGGTGCTGTCTACGCAACAACACGACATCTGCAACATAAGCCCATGCTCCCTGAAGGCACCAGCAAACCTGTGTGCGCCCAGGGATATATGGACTTCCTCGCAGGAATGCGGTTTCCTCCCGCCATCGGAACCATTGCCACAACAGCTTTTATTGCCGCACACACTCGACATGACCCAAAATTCTACGTACCTTTTTGCGGCCTGTTTTTGGGCTTCTTGTGCGGTAGGGAAATTGTATCTATTGGTTTATTAGGTCCGGTAAAGGATTCTTTGCAATGTTAGCACGGGGTTTTGATTAAAAAGATTTGAGAGTTCTAAATGACCGTGTGGCTGATTGTATTGTAAATTAAACATCATTCCACTTCTTGAACGAATGTTCCTTGTACATATAGATAACCCTCACCGTCAAAAACAACAAAACACTTTCTAAGGTGCATTTTTTTGTCTAATAATGAAACATGGGGTACACACAAAAACATCCAAGTTTCACTACTCTTTAACAGCCTCTTTTTGTGAATATTAAGTGACTTGATTTTTGAACGCGAAGGACGCGAAGCAAGCGAAGAAAAACGCGAAGATTT
>JBAWVE010000038.1:0-14424 GCA_037147435.1 Parachlamydiaceae bacterium | reverse complement strand
CATCCTTGAGGGCCGCATCCTTGAGGGCCGCATCCTTGAGGGCCGCATCCTTGAGGGCCGCATCCTTGAGCGGGATGGCCTTCCATGTGATGTTCCTGCTGGTCGTATTGTTGGGATTCTTTTCTCAGATTTTCTTCATTCTCTTCGTAAAGATTTGGTCGTTCATCACTGACATGGGCATGATTGTTGTAGTATTCATTGGGCATTCCTGTTGACACAGCTTGTGAGTGTGTTGGCATGTCCGCAGAGACAATCGAGGCGAATCCACAGGTCGTGAGAATTGAAAGTGTAAGCAAAATATTTGAAAGAATTGCATCCATGTTTTACTCCATAAATCAGATTAAAGAAGACTATGTCCTATTTCCCTTTTATTATCAAGATCGACGTGATCCATCTGAGATTTGAAGGAGAGGGAAAGAGGCAAGGCCACAGTCTTACCTGTTTGTCTTGAAATTCATTTGGAAAAATTGTACATAAAGAGAATACCCTAATTATGTCTGGGAGGTTTATGGAAATTTTGAAAAAGACACTATTGACTGTAACATTCATAATAGCATCCCTTTTATTTCTTTTCATTGGCGCTGACGAAGACGATGTAGCCTTGCGTCATTCAGGGCGGCCGACGACGCAGGAGGAATGGAGGGACGAGCATCAGTATGAAGGGAGGAACGCAGGGGGATGGCGCCATGCGAACTGGAATGGCGGTGTTGACACGAGTCCAGAGCCAGGAGGGGGCGATTGGAATACCCAGACTCCGAACCCGTATTTCTACAATCCCAATCCGTATGAGAACGTATACTATGATGAATATTCTCCGCGGGGCGAGGACAATGATTAATAGTTTAAAAGAGCTTGTCGAGTTTGGTTTCCCTAAGCTGGTAGCGCAACGTGCTATTGACAGAAGACAAGGTGAGGCAATGATCATGTGACAGCAGCTGTTTGCGCAGTGTCAGGAGAAAAGCGAAACCGCTATTATCAATAGATGTGCAGTAACGCAGGTCAAAAATACATTCTTTTGAGCCTATAATAGGAGTCAATTTTCTGAGATAGGTATCGTAATCTGTCCGATTATCAAGAGCGCCGAGGATACTGATGATCACTCTGTGGCCCTCTTGCATGAACGTATCGAAAAAGGCGGTAAGTTCACCCCGGCTTGACAGTCTTGACATCAGCGTTTTGGCTGAATCGCAAATCGTGTCTTTCAGCAGGTCCCATGAGTGATGCACTTTCATCAGAGATTTAATATCCGAAATTGGGCAAAAACCATAAATTTCTTTTTGCTGTTCTTTTCGTTGCAACCAGGCTTCAATTAACAGGTGAAATCCTTCCGGTTGGATATGGCGTACTGAAAGAAAGTCAAAGACGACAACATCATGATTAGAGGCCTCATCGAAACGCTGTTTTAGTTCCCCGACATTTGAGGCATCGATGAGTTCAGGCAATGAAATAAATGCGATGGAACGGTGCGCTGACAGAAAGAGTTGAGTGTTTTTAGAGCATTGTGTCGACGTGTTTGTTTTGTAAAATAAATGGAATAGGGATCGGTTAATCGTATGATAGAAAATAAGGGATGCTGTCATGAAACTAAGTTTAGCAATATTTACAGCAGTCTTCATAAATTCATCTAGAGTTTGATGCTGTTTAACAGGTATTTCTCCAGCTAATGGCCCTAGTCTGTCTCCCAAAGTAAACACGATAGGGACATTCAGTCTGCGACGCACTCTTTCAAACCACAGTTCCTGCTTTGGGCTTCCGAGACAGACAGCTAGGACATCAGTCCGTGAAGCATTGATCTGCTCGACAAGCAGAGCGTCTCTTTCGTCCGAGTTAGCTAAATCTTCCCCTTCAGTAAAAATGGGGGAACTCACGACTCCAACAACACGCAACCCTCTAAAATCGTCGTGGCATTTTATGGCAATTCTTTTCATTGCTTTATCTGCATCGCCTAAGAGAAAAATGCTTTTCTCTTTTTGTCCCAGGACTTGACAAAGAGATAAAAGAAGTTGATCCGTAGTGATGGCCTGAGCCAAGGAAGATCCGAGGCATCTGATGACTGTTCTTAAAAACTTGTTTGAAGCCAATGAGAGGTCCGCCTGACGTATAATGGAGAGTAGGTTCGCATCGTTGACAGAGCTTGGCCACCATCCGTAGCAAGTGGCAATGGGCATACATTCAGCGGAAGTCACATGGAAAGTGTATTGTGTTTGATCTGCTTTTTGCACCACTTTTATGCAGTCCAGGAGGGCATTATGCAGATCGGTATTACCAACAGGAACTCCAAAAATTGCCAGTGGTGGGTGGAGAGGAAATATTGGTTTATTCACTGCAAGTCTCCATTAATTTTATTGGAGTAAAGTCGAGGTAGTCACATGATGTTAAGGCGTACTTGACATGCTCTTTTGAGCCGAAAGGAAGGCTTTGTGGTCTGACATTATGGAGGTGCCCAAACACACAAATTGAGATTCCATATTTTTCCAATAAAGCAGAGGTTCTGGAGGGTTTTAAGTCCGCGCCAATAGGGGGATAGTGTGTCATGGCAATAAGGGTAGCCCCTTCACTTGGCAGCTGCTTTAAACTGAGTTCCAATCGGTTTAGTTCTCTTTCAAAAATCTTTTCTGCCTCTGTGGGGTTTTCCTGCTGTATGAGCTTGTTGGCACGCGGATTATCTGCATAGTGGATGTACTGTCCAAACGAATACTCCGGCGTATCCCACAAACGGGCTCCTCCAATAGCGATGTTTTTCCAACGATAAATGTTGTTTTGAATGATGTGGATGGATGGTGGCAGCATTTGCTCCACTTTTTTTATTGAAGACCACCAATAATCATGATTGCCACGAATCATTACTTTTGTTCCGGGAAGAGTCTCTATCCAATCCAAATCGTTTTTTGCATCTTCTGGATGCATAGCCCAGGAGATATCTCCAGCAAGCAAAACTAGGTCTTCCTTACCGATAAGTTGGTTCCAGTGGGCACGAATTTTTTCTGGATGATCTTTCCATTGGTTGCCAAACACCTCCATGCCTTTATCAGGAACGCCAAACGAGAGGTGAAGGTCTGCTAAAGCCCATACAGCCATACTGAGTCTCCTTATAAGATAAAACCATCGGGGATGACAACACCGCGGGGAATCACGATGATGCCATCGCGGATGTAGGCGAGTTCGCTGTCGTAGTGAGAAAGCTTATCTTGATTGATCAGCTGCACATTATTGCCTATGCTGGTATGTTTATCAATGATTGCGTGATGGATAGTGCAATTTTCTCCAATTTCAAAGCAATTAGGAAGATGCAAATCACGTACAGGTGGACTATAGAAATCATGACCCAGGATATAGCTTCGATCAATGGAAGTTCCCTTTTTAATAATCGTCCGCGGACCAATAATGCATCTAGTGATGGTTGCTCCATCGATAACAGATCCTTCACAAAGGATAGCTTGATCGATATGAGAGTCGTATACCTGTGGACCCGTCAGCGAGCCCGGGCTGGCAAAAATGCGCCATTTTTCATTGTCACAGTTGAAGGCAGGGTTTCGTTCCGTCAGGGCAATATTGGCATCATAAAACGAGGCAATTGTGCCAATGTCTTCCCAGTAACCCTCATGAGTATAGGCTGAGACATTGCCTTTGGCCACTTGGGTAGGGATCAGATGTTTGCCAAAATCCTCCCGAAGGTCTTCGTTTAGAAGATCGAACAACGCTTGTCTTTTAAAAAGGTAAATTCCCATCGAAGCCAAATATTCGGGTCGTCCTTTGGTCATTCGCAGAGGCAATAATTCTTGCTCCGATTGTGGTTTTTCGTGGAAAGATGTGATGAAGTGATTTTTATCGACTTTGGCTATCCCCATCCGCTTCGCGCTGTGGGTATCGACAGGCAGGCATGAAATGACCAAGTCAGCATTAGTCTTCAGTGCATGACTGAGCATATTGCGGTAATCCATATGATATAATTGGTCGCCGGAAAGAATCAAAAAATAATCTGCGGGCGTTTCTATAAAATGGTCGAGACTCTGCCGTACGGCATCGGCTGTTCCCTGAAACCACACCTTTTTTTGCGGCTTTTCTTCTGCAGATAAAAGTCTGACAAACCCTTCTGAGAACGAGCTAAAACGATAGGTAGACGATACATGCTGGTGCAGCGAGTTGGATAAAAACTGCGTGAGGATAAAAATCCTAAAACAACCTGAATTGATCGCATTGGAAATCGGGATGTCGATCAATCGATATCTGCCTCCACAACTGAGAGCTGGCTTGCAATGGCTCTGCGTTAGGGGGAAAAGCCTGACGCCTTGCCCTCCACCCAAAATAATTGTTGCCACCCGCGTCATATCGACCGGGAATTTGCTTAGAGGGGGCGAGACCGGAGTCGAAGGATTTTTGATAATATGTGTTTGACCAATAGCTGGCACGGTTTACCCCCTTCGATTTTTGTTGGAGAAAATAGCTTTTTCAGTAATGACATAAACAGGCCATCCTGAAAAGGTTCGAGTGCCCCAATGCGAAAGAATGGGATTGCCATCAATAATGTCTTGCGGAATTTTTTTATAGGCATCTGGATCAACCAAGACGACATCGTGATTTTGTGGAAGCCTGAAAATTACTTCAGCATTGATGTGAGTGACTTCAACAATTTTATCCAGGGAGATGCGTTTTTCTGCGTGGGATTCCATAAGAAGAGGCAGGAGCAGATCCGGAGGGGAAAAAACACCCGAGCTTCCTACCATATCGACAGAGCCATTATTGATGCCAGCCCAAAGAGCTTCCTGGTCTTGTTCATCTGGAAGAAACAGCGTTGCATGATTAAATTGAGTGCCTTTAGGGAAATCTTTGTCTGTCAGAAAAAGATGGGGGTATGCCACTTCGACGTGGATGAGGAGGCCTCTTTTTTTTGCATCTTGAATGCGATCGAGTTCTTCTTTTGTGCGTACATGCTGCAGACAGAGTTCTGTACTGTATTTTTCAGCCAGTTTTAGAGTCTGTTCAACAGAGATGCGTGCGGTTTTACGCTGTTCCTCAACCCCTTCGTTCCCCTGGATAAGTGCCACGGTGACAATCATATTTTCTTGGGCGGCGATTTGGAACAATCTGTCCAGGGCTGAAATATGGGGGGGAGCAATTGGCTTTTGTGCAAGGTCTAGGGTGATCTTGATGCCGGCCACAGAGGATTTATTTTTTCCGATTACGTCAAATTCCTGCGGATTATTGCCATCAAAGAAAAAGTGCACATGTAACGGTAAGTTGTGTTGTGCAGCCATTTTTTCTGTGTGTTGTTGATGAATCGCAACATCTTTTGCAGAACAGGCTTTGTTGTCAAAAACAGACGTGATGCCGGCTTCGATGTATTCGCGGGCGGTCTGTTCCCAGGGCCGATCTTCTTTGAACAGGGCAAAAATATCGATCAAAGCTGGCATCATCATAAGGCGCCCTTCTCCGTCGATCACCTGGGTGATCGGACTGTCGATCGTGCGATTGACGATAGCGCCATTCAGATTTTTAACATTTTTCAGTGTGATCATGGAGACTCGTGGTTATAATTGCCTGTCCAACACATGCCTATATTACCTGTATGCCACGATAACTTATATTTTTAAAGGGAGAACTGTCACTTAAAAAAAAATATATTAAACTCGACTTTGTACATTTTTTAAATTCATCTTCCGAGAGAGGCTTTCTCCAGCTAAATCAATTTCTCGGAAGGGCAAAAAATGCCGATCCGTCGAAATTGATTACGCTGGAGTTTGCCTCTCTCTGAAACTTGAACTCAAAAAATGTACAAAGTCGAGTTAAAGGCACCCGATCATAAAAACAGCGTAATAGGACCATTAAGGATTATGTGGACGACAAGCCTTAATCTAGTTATTCTCTTACAGGGAATATCTAATGCACCTCCGAAGTATTATTGCAGGAGGGCTTTTTAGTTCATAAGGGTAAGTCAATTTTATGCTTAAAATTTTATCTATGCTGGTAAAAGGGGCTTTGCTTTCCGCGCCCTTGATAGCCTCTGAAACCCTCCCTCTTGCGGAACATGCATTCCATCAAGGGGCTTTCACGTATGGAAGCTCCCCAATTCCACAGGGAATGCTTGATCCCCAACTACTGGATGAGTTTATGCCATTTATTAGGGCGGAAATTACCAGGGAATTTACCCACCAAGAAGATTCTCGCACACATCGAGATACACTCCACTATGGATTTAATTTTTTCAAAATGCTAAGTGGTGATTTTAGTTATGATTCTCCCCCAGAGTTTTTACAACATCTTGGCACCCATATCTGTTATGCCTTCGGACACGAGCCTCCGGCTGAATTTACTAATATCATACTGTCCGTCTATGACAAAGGGTTTTATTTAGAGCCTCATGTTGATGTTAGCATTAAGGATCTCTATGGTAATGCTCCATTCTATTTTGGTGAACGTGTGTATGGTATTGTGATAGAACCAGATCCAACAGGACATCTCTACTTTTCCAAATGGGAAGGAGGGGGTTTGGTACCTCCTCTCGATATCGAGTCAATCTATTCAGTCGAAGAACAGGCTGGTACGATTTTTTGCCTCGAAGGAGACTTCCGACAAACGCCCTACTTTCACGCTGTATCTCCTGTTTCTAACCATCGCATATCCATTACCTTTCGCACTGTTGAGAAAGTGGATCGATGAGCTCGACAAGTCGAGCCCTATAAAAGCGGCGACAAGTCGCGCGCACTCCAAATTTATTTTATCAGAATTTCCTTGAGTGATATTGATAGAGGGCTTTTTTTCGGCATGTTTCACAGTAGTGCACCATGTCGGTCTTTGCCGGTTTGTTTTTGACCGTTTTATGTGCAGCACCCTGTGGAGGTTTTGAAAGATTTCTTTTATTATTCGCCAGTACGTTAGAAATGGCCGTTGAAGACGGTGTATTAACACAAGGCCTTGAGCCATAATTATTTGCAGTAGTGGACGCTTTTACCATGTGGGAATGATCGCCCTCTACCTCAAATGATTTTAACTCAGGATTTTGCGTTAATTGACCGTCTTCAACTACCGTTTCTAGGATTACTGAGCTTACGATTGCTTTGTCTTCCTCACTGGCGTCAACCTCTTCCCCGTTCTCCTTGATGGACAGTATGATTTCTTCCATAATGATAACGTCTTCTGGAAGTTCTATGGCGTCGTCGACGGGTAATTCTTTAGTCTGAAAGGCATTTTTAATCTTATTGAAAATGCCTTTAGCCACAAAACTTAAGAGAGCGCCGGTTGTGTACAAAACTGTTCCGGCCAGTTCCAGCGATTTTCCTGTGGCAAGAAAAGTAATCAGGGTAATGCCTTCTGCCAGATAGGGGGCTTTCTGAAGGGGGTGTGGGGCGATTACATTGGCTGTGGAACTGGTCAAGATTCCGGAAACATAAGAGCCTACAGGATCCACATATTTTCCCCAAAAAGTCCCGGAATCTGGCCCGTTGGGATTAACATAAAAATGCCAGTAATTGCTTCCCTGCTGGTAGGTGAGATTATTGATATAACCGGGAAGAAAAACGTCCAATTGCTGGTAAACAACAAAGGAGACGATGCCGGAAACCAGGGTCACTCCGGGACTGAAAGGAGTAATTTTATCGCTATGCGTTTTTAGGAAGGTAGTAGCGTGTTGAATTGTCATAGCCTCTCTCGGAAGATAAAGTCAAAAAAAATGTACAAAGCCGAGCTTAGGATTTACTTGGCAAAAAACTCCAAAAATTCTTTTCGGAGAGCAGCGTCGGTTTCGAATGCGCCAAGTAAGGTGTTTGTCACTACGTAGCTGTTCTCGCTTTCGGTAGCCCTGATCACCATGCATTGATGCTGTGCATGAAGCGAGACGGCGATGTCTTTGGATCCGGAAAGGATGCTTAAAGCATCGGCAATTTGTGCTGTCAAACGCTCTTGGACTTGGGGACGTTTGGCAAAGAATCGAACGATGCGGGGAATTGTGGAGAAACCAAATAATTTGCCGTTGGGAATATAGGCGATCGAAGCTGTGCCACTCATTGGCACAAAGTGGTGTTCGCAAAAACTATTGAAATTGACTTTGAGGAAAACCATATTAGAATGAGGTTTTCCGGCAATGGGTTCCTCCTGAAAGCGGTCTTCAAACAAACAGACTTTTGGAAATGTCTCCGGATCCAGTCCTGAGAAAACCTCTTCCACATACATTTTTGCAACGCGGTGAGGTGTGTATTGAAGCGACTCATCGGCAACATCCAATCCCAAAATTTCCATGATGTCTCGAAACTTCTCTGCGATGGCAGCGATCTTGTCTGCGTTTGAAAGTTTTTCCAGATGCGAGACTAGTGGAGAGGGAAACCGCGTATTCCTCGCTCTCTCGATAATTTCCTCATCCACTAATGGTGGGGCAGGGTTATTCATATCGAGATTATCCCTTGGTCGCAAGATAATTTTCCAGATCGCCATCGTGGAAGTGAATTCCATCTTCTTCGAAAGCAATGATTTTATTGGCTACATGGTCGATTAAATCGCGGTCATGGCTGGCGACGATAACAGACCCTTTGTACTCCTCAAGACCCCAGGAAAGGGCTGAGACGGCTTCCAGATCAAGATGGTTATCCGGTTCATCCAGGATGATTACGTTATGGTCGGATAGAAGCATGCCGGCAAGGATCAAGCGTGCAGTTTCCCCTCCAGACAGCGTGGCAACGTGTTTGAAGGCATCTTCGCCCGCAAAGAGAAGCTTACCCATGACGCCGCGCACATCCTGATCGTAAATTCCGGGGCGACGCTCTTTAAGCCACTCGAAAGCTGTTTTTTGAGTCTTCCTGTCGACAAGGTCGTTATGATTTTGCGGAAAATAGCTGACAATGACCTGATGGCCGAATTCTATCGTGCCACTATCAGGTGTGAGCGCCCCGGCAAGCATTCTTAATAAGGTTGTTTTTCCCATCCCGTTGCTTCCGATCACTCCGATTTTGTCGCCACGGTGAAATTCGAAGTTGAAATTTTTAATCACTTGCTTTTCTGCATAACTTTTACATAGGTCGGTTGCTTTCAGGATAATTTTACCGGCCTGTTTCTCTGTTTGAATGAAGCGGATATAGGGGCGTTGAATATTTGATTTTTTAAGGTCCTGAGGCTGCAGTCGGCCGATTTCACGTACGCGCGATTGCACTTGGCTGGCACGGGTGCCTGCTCCGAAACGGGAGACGAATTCTTTCAGCTGGGAGATTTTTTTCTCTTTGGATTTTGCTTCCGTGTCAGCTCGTTCACGAACAGCTGTTTTAGCGACAACCATTGAATCGTAGTTGCCTGGATAGATGATGATTGTGTCGTAGTCGATATCGGCGATGTGCGTTGTGACCGAATTGAGGAAGTGGCGGTTGTGACTGACTACAATAAGGGTGCCTCTGTAGCTGAACAGGAACTTTTCCAACCATCCAATTGATTCCAGGTCGAGGTGGTTTGTCGGTTCGTCCAAAAGAAGCGCCTGAGGTTCTCCAAAAAGGGCTTGGCATAAAAGCACACGGAATTGCATGTCGGTTGGAATCGAGTGCATCGGTTGTTCGAAGTATTCGCGGTGGATTCCCATCCCTGTAAGCAGCATTTCAGCATTGGAATCGGCTGAATACCCATCTTCCTCTGCGATAATCCCTTCCAATTCCCCAAGGCGCATACCCACGTCATCGGTCATTTCGACGTCGTACAAGCTATCTCGTTCTTTTATTGTTTTCCATAAACGCTGGTTGCCCATGATGACGACATCAAGCACCTTAAAGTCGTGATAGTCTTCAATGTTTTGTCTCAGAATACCGACTCTGTCGGGCATCGTGATCGTGCCGCTGGTTGGTTCTTCGAGGCCCATAATGATTTTTAAAAGCGTGGACTTGCCTGCTCCATTGGGACCTGTAAGACCATAGCGGTTGCCGGCATTGAAGGTTGCTGTGACATTATCAAAGAGAACCTTGCTGCCAAAACTTTTTGAAATTTGATTGAGAGTAATCATAAATAATCCATATTACTGGTCGTATTGCGACTGGCATAGTAAAAAAATATAAGGCCCGATTCTAACACATCGCCCCGACTTTGTACAGTCCTTTATCCAGTCATTTTTAGACGATCCCTAAATTAAATTAGCGACTAATTTTTGAATTTCTGGTACTCTCAGGAAAAAGTACTTAATCTAACACAGGGCCTCATGAACGATAAGTCCAGCGAAGTCATTAATAATACAGAGTTAAAGTTTTCACGAGAACAGGGATTTTTCGACAAAAGTATCGGGATCAGGGTACTGATTGGCATTGTTTTTCTTTTGTCTCTTTTTGCGATCCTGCATTTCCGCGAGATTCGGGTTGAAGTGTTGGATTTTAATACGATTGCTCCTAGTTATGTCGTCGCGCAAGTTGATTTTGATTTTTTGGATGAGGAAGCCACAATTATTTTACGGCAGGAGGCTGTCAGAGATGTTGGTAAAATTTACGGACTTTCTGAAAAAGAGATCCGAAAAAGGCGCATTGAGTTTGAAAATTTTCTTGTTAACAACCAAGAGTGGCGAAAGGTAGCCAAAGACAGTACATTTGAAGAAATGTATCGTGGGGTTGATTCTTTGGAATCTATTCTTCTACAAGAAAAGTTCACCGATCCAAGGACGCTGCATAAAATTAAAGATGTGCAACTGCCCTTGGCTAACTACCTAGCTTATGCTCCGGCGGATATTACCAAACCGGTTATCTTTCCCAATCAGATTTGGCGGGCCGTCACTGTTTTGGCTTTCTCCAAGGGAAATTTTCATGAGGGGACAGCCGCGACAATCATCGATTATTTTCGTGCGACAGGATGGATGCTTGAGGAGGATCTTAATGCTGAAAGAGCGCTTAGACGCAAGATCCAAGGGCAAGTTGCCGACAAATATACCAATGTGAAAGCTGGCAGCCGGATCATCGACCAGGGCGAGCGGGTCACAACAAGACATCTGGCAATGTTTCAGGCAATGAAGAAAAAACTTGGCGAACAGCGAAACTTATGGCACCCCCTAACTTTGTTGGGGAGTTTAATGCTGGCCTTGACGCTGACAGGGATCTGTGTGATTTACTTCCGTATCAATCACGCTCAAATTCTAAATTCAAATCGAAAACTCTTTCTTATTGTCACGATTATCGTCCTCTCCTTTGTGCTCGCAAAATCAATCGAATTTTTTCTCTTAACCTCAAAGTCAAACCTCCTGGAAATAGTTCGCTATCCGCTTATTGTCCCTTTTGCTGCCATCCTTCTCTGTTGTCTTATGAATTCCAATATTGCCACGTTCATTGCAGGCTTTTTAACGATCATTTTCACCTTGACTTTAGCTTTTGAACGTCAGGGATTCATGGTGATCAATCTGGCTGCTGCTCTGGTGGCAATTCTTAGCACGCGCTCCCTGCGCCGCCGTAAAGAAATCCTTGTCGTCTGTGCTAAGGCCTGGATCTGTTGTGTTATCATGATTTTGTCCCTACACTTCTATCAAAACATCGCATGGAATATGTCCACTCTGACAGATATCGTTAGTGCGGCCTTCTTTATGCTGATCACAGCGATCATGGTGGTGGGCTTGCTGCCTTTGTTGGAATCGGCCTTCCGAATCATGACTGACGTCACTTTGATGGAATATATGGATCCCAATAACGATATTCTGCGACGCCTCACCATCGAAGCACCGGGGACGTACCAGCATTCTGTTGTTGTAGGCAATTTGTCCGAGGCGGCCGCTTCAGCCATTGGAGCTAATGGACTTTTCTGCCGGGTGGCAACGCTCTATCATGATATTGGTAAGATGGTGACTCCTCAGTACTTTACCGAGAACCAGCAAGGGGGGATGAATATCCACCAACTGTTGACTCCGCAGGAGTCAGCGCAAGTGATTATTGCGCACGTTAGCGAGGGGGTAGCGATTGCCAGGAAAGCGGGGCTGCCCGAGCAATTTATTGATATTATTAAGGAGCACCATGGGACGACCCTTACCTATTATTTTTATCGAAAGCAGCTCGAAAAAGTTGGTGGGGACAGGTCTCTTGTTGATGAGAGAGAGTTTCGCTATGCTGGTCCCAAACCCCGCAGCAAGGAGTCTGTCATCATTATGATTGCAGACTCTGTAGAAGCGGCATCGCGTTCCCTGGATACGATTAATGAAGAGTCGCTCATGGAGCTTGCGACGCGGTTGATTAAGGATAAGGCTGATGATGGGCAGTTTGACCATTGTCTATTGACATTTGAGGAGTTGGCAATTGTTAAACTTACTTTGGTAAGAACGCTTGTTGCCTATGGGCATACTAGGGTAAAATATCCTGTTGAAGAGTCTAAAACACTTTTAGAAAATAATCCGATTGTCGATGCCTAATCGATTCAATTCCCAATTGTCTTTGGCCTTTGTCACGGGTGCAAGCTCGGGGATTGGAACAGCTCTTTTTTTTATGAGCTATCTGGTTCTACAGGTGATCGTATCGGGATTATTAAGCCGGTCAATTGAAAAAATATCAAAGAAACCTCTGGCTGAAAACTCCTAAACAACGGATACTTACAGCAATAGAAGAAATTTACTTTACAACGGACTTTTAATGACCACCTTTGCAGACTTTGGTCTCGATCCTCTGATCTTGACAGCTTTAGAAAAAATGAATTACAAAGAGCCTTCCCCTATACAGACACAAGCCATGCCATTGATTTTGCAGTCGCGTGATCTGATTGCTCTGGCTCAAACAGGATCAGGGAAAACGGCCGCCTGTGCTATCCCTATTTGCCACAAAGTAGATATCCACCAGCAGCATATTCAGGCACTCATTATTGTGCCGACACGAGAACTGGCACTGCAATACGCGACGGAAACGCAGAAAATTGGAGGACATAAGGGAGTTAAAGCATTTGCCGTCTATGGTGGAGAGGATGCAGCAATGCAGCAATCAAAATTAAAGCACGGTGTGCATGTTCTTGTGGCGACTCCCGGAAGGCTTATAGACTTTATCTATTCCCGACAGATCGACCTGTCCAAAGTCAACACCCTGATTCTTGACGAGGCTGATGAAATGCTTAGCATGGGATTCTATAGCGACTTAGAATTCATCATCCAGTGTCTGATCCACGACCACCAAACTTTGCTGTTTTCCGCAACAATGCCGACACAGATCAAAAAAATTGCCCAGCAGCATATGAAAGATCCTGTTGAAGTCATTCTGACAGAAGAGCAAAGAAGTCCTTCGTCCATCGACCACTGTTTTGTTTATTGCCACCACGAACGCAAAGGCGAAACGCTATGCCGCATGATTGAAGAGCTGCACCCTAAGCAATCCATTATTTTCTGCCGTTCACGCGATGAAGTCGAAAGGGTATGCCGTGGATTGAAACAACGATTCGACGGAGTCGATTTTCTTCATGCCGGATTATCTCAGGATATACGCAGCTCCATTACCAATAAATTTCGGACGGGACGTATCCATTTTTTGGTAGCAACGGACGTCGCCGCCAGGGGACTGGACTTCTCAGGGATTACTCACGTATTCATCTATCATCTTGCCGATGATCCCGATATCTACGTGCACCGGTCTGGACGCACAGGGCGTTGCGAAAGGGAAGGAACAGTCATTACCCTGGTGACATCTCGTGAGTTGTTTGCCCTCAAAGGTGTGTTGGCTGCCATCAAAAAAGATGTTAAATGGATTGGAGATCCGCCCCCAAGTTCCCAAGAGAGCTCAGGGCAGCACCAGCCAAGACCAAGGCGGCCAGCAGGGCCGGTACAGCGGCGGGGTAGATAAGTATGTTTATTGCGAAAAACCAGGTCCGTATGCACGACACGGACATGGCGGGGATTCTTTACTTTCCCCGCCAGTTCCGCTTCGCTCATGATGCTTTGGAAGATTATGTGAGCAGTTTGGGGTACACATTCGACCAGATCTTTAGAGAGGAACATTTTGTTTTTGTGATTGTTCATGCCGAATCAAACTATCTGGTTCCTTTGCGTGTTGGAGACAAATTGGAAATCCATCTAAGCATCGAGCGGATTGGCGAGACATCATTCACTGTTTGCTATCACATCTATAAAGAGGATAAAACCCTGTCCGGGACAGCAAAAACAGTCCATGTGACACTCGAGTCAAAATCCCGCAAAAAAATCCCTATCCCCACAGTTTTCAAGGAATTGTTAAGTAAGAACCTTACCAGAACCGGGCCTTAACGACAACACGATCAAAGGTTCACTTCACCATCTTCTTTGCCCTTTTATCGTGTTGTCGCTGAGGCACGGTGTCGCCGGTGTCCTAAGAACCAGATTTTTCTGTTATGAACTATCGTCGCGTTTTCTTCGCTGTCTTCGCGTTCTTCGCGTTCAAATTCTTGGAGAAGCGACTTTTTTCAGGGGAGCTGCTAAAACCCCTCGTCTGGGATTGCAAGCTGGCCCTTGCAAGCTGGGATTGCAAGCTGGCCCTTGCAAGCTGGGAT
>JBAWVE010000037.1:0-14434 GCA_037147435.1 Parachlamydiaceae bacterium | reverse complement strand
CAAATAAGGAATCCCCCACAGCTATGCAAAAACAGAGAGTGAAGTGTATAGGATACCACCAATAAAGGCGACTAACCACATCTGAGGTTTTTTCAATAAATCCAAAATATTGGCGAGCAACTGTTTCATTGTCATGTTCGAGTGGCTGGTTTCTTGTTTTGACTGAGGCGAAGCATTGCGCATAGCTCCCCAGATGACCCCTGTTAAAATCAGACCGAAAGCAGCCGAGCCATACATTGTTACCTGCCAACCAATATCTTTCACAAGCACAGCAATCACATTGTCACCAAACATGGCGCCCAGCATTCCCAAAGAAGTCGTCAGCCCTGCAATCATCCCAAATCGGGACGGGGGCAACCAAACGGAAGCCACTTTCAGAACGCCGACGAAAGCAAAAGCTGATCCAAATCCCACAAACAGACGTCCCAACTGGGCAATCCATAAATGGTGTGAGCAGGCAAAAATAAACGTTCCGACAGCACAGATCAAGCAGGCAAGTGTTAGTAGGAAGCGGGAACCGAAGCGATCAAGCATCAATCCGACGGGAATTTGCATGGGGGTGTAGATATAATAATAAACGGCAAACAGATTGCCAAATGCTGTCGCATTGAGCGCGTAATACCCCATGAGTTCGGTACTCATCACACTAGGTGCAATGCGCAATAGATATTCGTAACAGTAAAAAAGCGCCGTCAGTCCGAAAAGAAACCATCCATAACGGAAAGTTTTTGTCTTTGTTTGCGCCACGGCTCTTCCTTGTTGTTTTTTTCAGCTTTAAAAAGAGACATTATACCATTTTTATTTCACAAATGTCAAGAAAATGTCAGAGACTACTTGCAACCAAAAACAATGATTGTTATGCTTTAGCTCCGTTTGATAAGGGAGGATAGATGAAACATTCACAAACAGGTCTAGTTATTGGAACAGGCCTTGCCATGTTCACCATGTTTTTTGGTGCGGGTAATATCGTATTTCCTCTTGCATTGGGACAGATAGCCCAGGATAAAAATTTTTATGCCATTCTAGGAATGTTAATCACCGCAGTCGGTGTTCCTTTCGCCGGCCTGATCAGTATGAGCTTATTTGATGGCGACTACAAACAGTTTTTCTCTCGCTTGGGAGTCATTCCTGGTTTTATCGTTTCCGCTGCGATCATGGGATTAATCGGCCCATTCGGCGCCATCCCGCGGTGCATCGCTCTCTCGTATTCTACAGCAACCGCATTTTTGCCGGACATCTCCATTTCTGTCTTTAGCCTGATTTGCTGCATTGCCATATTTCTACTTACTGTCCGCCCCAATACCATCATGGATATGCTCGGGTTTGTTCTGACACCCATATTGATCGGTTCGCTTGCAATTATCGTCGTCATGGGCTTGATCAATGCACCGGAACAAGTCATGACAGATCAAGACCATTGGAGTGTCTTTTTTAAGGGAATCCACGATGGCTATCAAACGCTTGATCTTTTAGGAGCCTTTTTCTTCTCCTCCGTGATCGTCATGGGATTAAAAAACGACCTACCAGAAGGAAAAGCAACACCCAAAAATCGTTTGACAATCACTTTGAAAGCTACCTGCATTGGTGCCCTCCTTCTTGGTATGACCTATGTAGGATTCAGTTATATCGCTGCTTACCACAGCAGTAATTTACAGGGTGTGACATCTGAAAGCCTGATCACCCAAATTGCTATCCACGTCCTGGGGCCTTACGCCTCCATCGTGGCTATTGTCGCCGTTGCTTTTGCGTGTCTGACAACCGCGTTGGCCCTGGCTGCTGTTTTTGCTGAATTTATCCATAAAGATGTGACATTCGGAAAAATTGGCTATATTCCGTCATTGATCGGAACTCTTGTCATCACCTTTTTTGTGTCAAAACTCAGTTTAGATGGCATTGCCTCCTTCCTGGTCCCTATTTTACAGATGTGCTATCCAGCTTTAATTGTATTAACGTTCCTGAATATAGCTTACAAACTCTATGACTTCAAACCAGTCAAAATTCCTGTTCTTATCGTCTTTCTGATCTCAGTAACCTTTCAACTTTTAAGCTAAAAAAGAGGAACCTATGAGTATTAAAGATAGCAACGGCGCAGAACTCACTAATGGCGATAACGTCACAGTCATTAAAGATTTGAAGGTAAAAGGCGCGTCTATGACCATCAAAAGAGGCACCCTGTATAAGGACATTCGCCTGACAAGTAATGATGAAGAAGTTGAATGCGGAAAAGGCAGAAATACCATCGTGCTGAAAACCTGCTTCCTAAAGAAAGCCTAGTAAACTGTATTTAATGTTCTCTTAGCCTGATGCGTATGCCTACCCATCCTGTTATTTTATTTTTTTGACCGAAAATCCTCCTCGTTCAGGTGATCATGGCCATCCAAAAGTGTTACTTTCAGTGGAACAAAAAAGATGATTAAATCGTACCTCCTATTTTTCTTGATAATCTTGGGATCCTGTTTATCATCCCAGGAGGTGTCGTGGGCGCAAAAGACGCTGCACATCATGACCCAAGAAGAAAAAATTGGGCAACTTTTCATGATTGCCGGTTATGTCGATCCTGAATACGCCAACCGCGAGATCGGCAATCCGCACATCATTCAAGAGATTGACAACTATATTACTCAATATCATGTTGGTGGAATTGCTTATGTTGGTCCCAGCGAATATGCCAAGCAGGTCGCACTTACTAATCACTACCAGGAGATCAGTAAATACCCTATTCTAATTGCACAAGATCTTGAATGGGGCCTCTCCATGAGGATTAAAGAGGGAATGGGGTTTCCAAAAAACATTACTCTTGGTGCGATTCAAGATAATAGCCTGATCTATGAGATGGGTAAAGAAATTGGATATCAAGCGAAGCTGATTGGAGTTCATATGAACCTCAGCCCCGTGCTTGACGTCAATATCGAACCTGAAAATATCGTCATCAATGTTCGATCTTTTGGGGACTCTCCCCTGCTTGTTGCTGAGAAAGGGATTGCGATGATTCGTGGATTGCAGGATTCAGGCATCATTGCTTCAGCCAAACATTTCCCGGGCTTGGGGGATATCACCATCGATCCGCATCTCGAGTTGCCTTATAGCCCGCACGACAAAAAACGATTACAAGAGGTCGAACTATACCCATTTGCTCAAGCAATTAAAGCGGGTGTATTATCCATTCAAACGGAACATTTTCTGGTTCCTTCGTTAGAATCCGATATAAAAATACCAGCGAGCCTTTCGCCAAAAATTATTAATGATTTACTAAAGAAAGAATTGGGTTTTACAGGGCTTATTCTCAGCGGAGCCCTACGCATGAAGGCCCTGACAAAATATTTTCCTGAAGAAGAAATCGTTCTAAAGGCATTTCTTGCCGGCAGCGATATGCTTTTAATGCCCAGAGATTTCCCCAAAGCCTATCAAACATTAAAAACTGCGCTGGCAGAAGGAAAAATTACGGCAGCAGATCTTAATGAACGTGTCCTGAAAATTTTGCAGATGAAAGAAAAAGTAAACCTCAACCTCCAGAGAACTGTGCCGCTCCCAACAGCTGATGATCTTCATCCCTCCTCAGCAAGTGCATTGAGAAAGAAACTCTATCAAACTGCCGTGACGCTAGTAAGAAAAAACCAATATTTTACCCCTTTTTCCCTTTCTGAAAAAAATGCTATTGCCTATATCCAAATGGGAGATGATTACCCAACAGATTACCTAGAAATATTAAATAAGCAATTATCCATCGATTCCTTCTTTTTTCCTTTGCTGTCGGACAATAAAAAAGAAGAGGAGAGACTATTCCAGAATATAGACAAATATTCCTTGATTATCTTAGCAGTTTATCCAGCAGATCCCCGCCGCATTGCCGAAATCCGACTGATGAATGAAAAAAACCAGAAAGAAGAATTAAAACAATTCCGTGTTCACGGGATGCCAGAATCCCTTATCTATTTAGCTAACACTCTCCAACGCTATCAAGAAAAGACTATCGTCACTTTCTTTGGAAATCCATTCGGGCTGCATTTTTTCGATGGTTATTCTACACTAATCATGGCTTATGAGGCAAACCCGGTGGCACAAGAGGCTGCTGCAAAAATCTTACTCAGCTTCTAAACCATCGCAACTGACTGCCGTTAAGAAATGCATTAATGCGTGAACATTTACGGCTTGGTCTAAAGATTTTTTTTGACTAAATTCATCGCTACTTTTATTATGCAGGGTTTAGAACATATAAATTTGGCTTTGAACATTTTTTGAGTTTGATTGAAATGGTGCGCTCTTTTTTAAAACTTTTGGCTTGTACTCTATGTGTTCTTCCACTTGAAGCCAGTGAATATACGTGGACGGGTGCAACAGATAATAACCTTCAAACTAGTGACAACTGGTCTCCCAGTGCACCTCCCCAACCAACTCCTGGCATTGGCGATGTTGCAATTTTTTCGACCGGGATAGGCGGCGCTACTCAACCAACCCTGAGCAGTGGTGCCACTTTTGCACTCTATCGAGCCTCCGTTGAAAGTCCCGGTACTTATGAGTTTTTTGTGAATAATAGTAGTACATTAACGTTTGGAGTGACAGGGGATGTCAGCTTGTTTCCCTCTGGCGTAGACTATCTTACGGGAACTTCATTGTACCCGCTATTTTTCATTAAAGAAAGCTCAACACTGAATTTTTTAGGCCGCTCAAATGCATCCATCGGGACATCATCTGCTTCTGTATCTTATACAATTGGCCTTTTTAACGAAGGTTATGTGAATTTTAAAGACAACTCCACAGCTGGCTCTGCAATCATTAACGTGGGAGATCCTACAGCATTCCTAAACGGTCCAGGCCTCCTCAACTTCTTGAATGGGTCAACAGCCGGATCTTCTTTTATTTATGTCGGGGATCACTACGGAGTCAGTTCACTCCATTTCTATGGGGATTCCAGTACCGTCTTTTCCGATGCGGGTACAGCAAACATCGTTATTGGAAGTTTGCTCGGAGCGTCAAAAGATAATGATGGAACCATAATTTTCCATGATTTTTCTTCTGCAAGAAATGCCACGATTAGTGTAGGAGACCCACGAAATTTAAGTCAGTTGTTATTTATGGACTCGTCAACCGCCGATCACGCTGTCATTACCCTGGGAAGTATCCAGTATAACAATAAAGCGAGTGCACTCTTCCAAAATTCTGCCACTGCAGCATTTGCTCAATTTAATGTAACCAACGAAAGTTCTTTGCAATTCAATGCGGGTTCTTCGGGTGGAGAATGTTCTGTTATTCTAACCCATTCCGGCATGCTTAATTTTCCTGATCCCGGTTTGTATTCAATCGGCTCCCTTTCAGGAGACAGCACCACTTCTGTGAATCTCACCAGTGCCAGTCTGACCATTAATTATAACGGGGACACTCCCGTCGAAATGGCTGGCCAAATTTCTGATAGCGGCACGGGTGGATCGTTGACAAAGACAGGCTCTGGGACTTTAATTCTGTCTGGGCTGAATAATTATACAGGCCTGACAACAGTGCAAGAGGGAACTTTATCCCTCAATGGTCAATTGACAGGAAATGTGCTGCTAACAAACGGGGTATTGAGAGGAAGCGGAATCATTGGCGGGGATGTTTCCACGACCGGTGGGACCGTTTCTCCTGGAAACAGTATCGGAACACTTTACATTTCAGGAAACTATATTCAAAATCATGCCACTACATATTTGGTGCAACTCGATCAAAATTCCAGTGGTCTACTGGATGTCACAGGATCCGTGACGCTGAACAATAATCCCCTGGAAGTTATTCTGGTAGGGGGGCCACTGGATTTTAACCACCCCTATTTGATTCTACAGGCGGGAGAAAATATTACCGGTTCATTCGCACAACCCGTTATAGATTTCTCCCAAAATGGGATCAATGACAATTTATTAGAAGCTACTGTATTTTACGATACCGATCCTCGTGTTTTCCTTACCCTTAAAACAAACCTGCAGAATGGAGCCGTGACGAAAAATCAGCGGCATGTTGCTGAGCAACTCGATTCCATTGATCATGCAAGCACGTGCGAAAACCTGTTAATCAATGCTCTAATCGGGGATACGCTGGATCTAGGGCATGGATTTGATGCTCTCTCTGGAGAACCCTATGCAAATCTATTTTATGTTGCAGAGATCAATACCCTGCATTGCATTCAGAATTTATACAATCCCCTTCGTCCCTTTATTGCGGCGATGCCAAACTGCTGCTGTGAAAATACAGGATCTTTTTGGCTGGAAGCCAATGGAGGACGTAGTTTTCTCAGCAACAGCCATGAAGCAGCGGGACTGCATATGGATAGTTATGAGCTAAGCCTTGGAGGGCACTCGTATTTTACAGATGAGTGGATGCTCGGTGCTGCATGCTTTTATGAACATGACCATATCCACTTTAATTTGGATGCCAGTGGATCGAATAACATGATCCTGGGATCTGTCTACGGCCTCTTCCGCCCTTCGTTTGGATACATTCTTGCCGATTTGATTGGGGGTTTCAGCGTTAATACAGTCAAACGAACGATCGCTATTGGCGATTTTCAAGAAACAGCAAAAAGCTTTCCTAAAACGTCGCAGATTACCTTTTACGGAGAAGGAGGGGTAGACTTCAGGATAGAATCTATTCTTCTACAACCCTTTATAGGGATTGAAGCTTCTTATTACCATCGAGGCTTTATTCATGAACATGGCGCCGACTGCGCTGATTTGGTCATCTCAGAAAAAAGCTATGAGAATATCAGCTCTCGTTTGGGTGTACATGCCACCTGCTATTCTGAACAGATGAACACAGTATTTGGTCTTGATGCTTCGTGGCTTTATCGATTCACTGCACCACAAAATTCTATCAACGCACAGTTTAAAAGTTTTGGGAATCTATTCACCATCGAAGGAGTCTCTTGGGGAAGAAATTGCGTGGAAGGGTCAGTCTTTCTAGATACAACACTTGTAGATAGTTGGAAATTTTCTGCAAGATTCTCCGGACAAAAATGGGAAAATGCTGTCACCTGCAATCTCTTAATCAGCCTGGAGAATTCGTGGTAGTTCAAATATATTCACTCTCGTTCTTGCTGCTCTTTTCTTTAACTTGTACTGCAGTCCCCTTGTATTCTGAGCAAAAAATTGTCTATATGACCATTCCCAAGGGAGGATCACAGTTGATCCGAAAGGCTATCGGCATGATTACCGCCAGACCCTTTCGTCGACTTCCTCAACCGGAAATTTTTCAAGAGAATGAGCTTCCGTATTTAGATCCACTGGATCCAACGATTGTTTTTCATCATCTGGAAGCTGGGTACGAGGTAATAAGATGCGCTACATCAGGAAGATACTGCAAAATTGTCATGATCAGGGATCCACGTGATGTCATAGTTTCTATGGCTGAATGGATCCATGCCGTTGGACACACCGCTTTAGCAAAGCTGTTTATGGGACTCCCTGTAGAAAAACAAATCGCAGAACTTATAGAGTGTCCTAATCTGAAGATGAATGGAATACTCCCCTTTGTCTTTGACACTAAAGCAGGCATTCAAGAAGCTTTGCTATGGATGAACGACCCGTCTGTACATATCTGTCGATTTGAAGATCTTGTCGGCCCGTTGGGCGGGGGGAGCAAAGAAAGACAACTCGAAGCCGTTCACTCTTTAGCACAACACATGGGCTACGATTTGCCCCAACAAGAAATCGAAGAGATCTCAGAGAATCTTTTTGGGGGAACGATGACATTCCGGCAAGGGATGATAGGAGAATGGCGTAAGGTATTTACCCCCGAGCACGTAGAATTATTCAAGAATACGATGGGTTGCGAACTCGTCTCGCTTGGCTACGAATGGGATGATTAATTTGGAGTTTCTTATGAAAAAATATTTAATCTTAAATGTGATATTTCTATTTTTCTGTGCACTTGGACATACGACTGAAGAATGTCATGTTTTTTTTGTTCAAATCGCAGATTCTAATCCACTGAATGATGATCAGCCTTCTCTTAATGAAGAGGAGCAAGCTATTGTGGAAGGACTTGCCGCAGATCTCACGGCAATGAATTTTGCTGCTATCTACTGTTCAGATAATCCCCTTGCAATTCAAACAGCCCAGATTCTTGCAACCTATCACGACTGTCCGGTGTTTATCACTCCAGTCCTGGGAAATTTTACTCGGATGAAAATATTCAAAATGGTCGGCCCGTTAAGAAAATTCGGTGAAGAAATTTATCTAAATAATAACGGGAAAAACATTGCCTGCGTGATTCCTGAAAGTTTGATGAATTTCATTGGTAGATACATTCATGGAGGGTTCACAACACAGGCTGACTTTACTTATCTCCATGTGAATTCGAATGGGGCAGGTTTGTATTTATCACCCTAATACCAGAGGACATGATCTCGGAGAGATTGAAGAGGATTAGAATCTGGTCTCATGATACTATATGATCTGAGTACACTGTCAAGCACAAATTGACAGTTTACTAGGGATCCAGGAAAAACCATTTTGTTAGATTTCCTGCATCTTTACAGAACAAAATTGTGTGATGTTCTGCTTGAATAACCACGTGGCGATGCGGCGTTGTCAGATAAGTCTCCGCCACTGTCACAGACCCATCATTCTCCCCAGGAATTAGCTTGTTTAAACTCTGATTCCCAGCAATCACCAACACATCCATCGTGTTTGGAAATGCCCCTAAGTGTTCGAAATTAAGTTCTGTCATCAACTCCATTCCAGCCTGATCCTTACCAACAAAATTTGCGATCGCCCATTTACCTAAATACCTACCCCAAAATGCCCCCTGGTTCGGAGGTGCCAGAAGAACGGCTTTGCCTTTCTTTGCTTCTGAAGGGCACCCAGGATGATTGATCGCAGCCCTAAGAACCAAACCACCCATCGAATGTGTCAAAAAATGGATCGTTCGTCCCGGATTCTGCAGGGCTTCCTGCTGTAGTTGTCGAACGAGATCTTCTGCATGTGCCTGTATTTTTTTTTCACGACTGGGGTAGCTCCAATGGGAAACAGTCATCTTTTCTGCCTCCAAAACACGCCCCAAATAGTACATATTCCAAGAAGCGCCAAGAAATCCGTGAATGGTGATGATTTTTTCTTGAACGTGAACCGCAGCGCTGATCGCAGAACTTAAAGTTAGTAAAATAATTACAAAGAAAGCTTTAAACATAAAACCAACTTTCAAACAATATGTTAAAAAAACAATAACCACTCAAAACTTAATTGTACACATCTCTCAAAAAAAAGTAAAACAAAAATTCTGACTAAAAGTTCAACTGGTCGACCGAAGGTATCCTGCTTATCCTACCCATCCTGCCTATCCTGTTATGTTATTTTTTTGACCAAAGACTCTCCTCGTGCAGGTGATCATCGTCCAAAAATCCGTGCTTATTTCTGTACAAAAAAATATCAACCAACTACTTTTGAAATTAAGATTAACACACCCATAAAGTCTATCATTTAGGGAAGCCGTATGCCAGCTAAAAAAAAACAAAGCCGTGTCCTAAAAGGTATTGATAAAGCCCCCACAGGAATTGTAGGTTTGGACCAGATCACATTTGGCGGGCTTCCAAAGGGACGGACAACTCTAATATGCGGGAATGCTGGTTGCGGTAAAACGCTGATGGCCCTTGAAATAATTATCCGTGGTGCTCTCGAATTTAATGAGCCAGGCATTTTTTTGTCCTTCGAAGAACGGAAGGAAGATCTTATTAAGAACGTCGCTTCCATGGGCTTCGATCTCGCAGAGTTAGAACGTAAAAATCTGCTCCGCATAGAGTATATCTGTATAGATGAGAAAGAGTTTACTGAAATAGGCGCATATGACCTTGAAGGGCTGTTTATTCGCATCGATAGCGCTGTGAAAAAAATTAGCGCAAAAAGAATTGCCATTGATACTGTCGAAGTGCTTTTTATGGGATTCCTCAACCAGGCAATAGTGCGCACAGAATTAAAAAGGTTGTTTTTTTGGCTTAAGGATAAACACTTAACGACCATCTTAACGGGTGAAGAGGGCACGAATGCTAAGTTAACCCGCCATGGTATTGAAGAATATGTGGCCGACTGTGTCATTTCCCTGACAAATATTGTGTCCGAAGATCTCTATACAAGACGCCTTCAAATTATCAAATACCGCGGTTCGTTTCACGAAACCAATCGATTTCCCTTTTTAATTACACATCAAGGGATCTCACTATTACCGATTACTTCTCTCAATATGTCGTTTCCTGTATCGAATCTGCGTATATCCACCGGTATTCCCGAGCTGGATGTCTGTTTGAGCGGCAAAGGGTACTATGAAGGCAGCTCTATTTTAATATCAGGCTCCTCCGGGGCGGGCAAGACAACATTTGCTGCAGCCTTTGCCAGAAGTATTTGTCAGAAAAAACAAAAATGTCTGTTCCTCACCTACGAGGAATCCGAAAAAGAGGTTTTACGTAATTTATTATCAGTCGGTTTTGATTTTAAACAATACATAAAAGATGGGTTTTTAAAGATTATTAATTCCCGTCCCACTCAATGTGGATTAGAAAGGCATTTAGGCCTTTTCATGGAAGAAATTGAAGCCTTTAAGCCGCATGCTGTGGTCGTCGATCCCATTAATACACTGGCGCATTGCGGGTCAGACATTCAAGTTTACTCCTTGGTAACACGGATGATTGATAACTTAAAAAGACAAAATGTCACATTTGTGATGACACTGCTTCTTTCCCAATCGAAAACTCAAGACTTCACATATGGCCTCTCATCTGTGATTGATACCTGGTTTATGTTGAGATCCGAAGAAAAAATTGGAGAGTTGACCCGCGACCTCTTAATCATCAAATCTAGGGGGATGGGTCACTCGAACCAGGTAAGGGAATTTTCCTTAAGTTCGAAAGGTATTTCCATCAGAGAGCCCTATTATGGCGAGGCTGGAGTCCTAACGGGTACCGCTCGGATCATCCAAGAGCACAAAGATATCATTGAAAAAGAAACTAATCTCAATACTTTACAGAAACTACGCGACGAAGTCGAACTTAAAAGTAAACTCATCGAAATACAAATCCAAGGCCTAAAAAATGAATTTGCGTGTCAAGAAAAAGAAGCAAAAAACGACGAAAAACTTATTAAATATAAAGAAGAAGCTTCTAACTCTATAAAGAAAGTAATTAAAAAGTCACGTATATAGAGAATGACATTTAATAACCAAAATTGAGTCCATAACTGTTTTTTTACTTAAAGGTTATTTAATGAACATACCTACAAAGAATAGTCAAAAACCAAAACATGTATTCACTCTTTATATTTCAGGAATGAGTCCACACTCTGTAGCAGCTGTAAAAAA
The DNA here is from genome assembly GCA_037147435.1 of Parachlamydiaceae bacterium. Lineage (GTDB taxonomy): Bacteria > Chlamydiota > Chlamydiia > Chlamydiales > Parachlamydiaceae > JBAWVE01. Next base: position 3,124 of record JBAWVE010000037.1, on the reverse strand, counting down.
CTTAAAAAAAATATGCGATCAATATTTGTTAGGGCAATATGAAATTAAAACTATAGATCTTGTATTAGAACCCGAAAAAGCGGAAACAGACCATATCTTCGCCACACCAACCTTGATCAAACGCCTGCCCCTGCCTGCAAGAAAAGTTATTGGCGATCTTTCAAATACCAAACAGGTATTGATCCATTTGGACATTCAACAGGATTAAAAAATGGTAGACCAAAATAAAAAGTCTAAGAAAAATGAACCGGATGTCAACGAACGTCTTCGCATGGCAGAAGACACCCTAGATGCCATACGCAAGGGGGCTGTTGATGCCCTCATCATTCATGGCCCTAAGGGTGAACAACATTACTCGCTTATCAGTCCGGACCACCCCTACCAAGTCTTCTTTGAAAACATGGATGAAGCAGCAATAATTTTATCCAACGAAAACGTAATACTTTATGCCAATAAAAGTTTTTTTAATATGATTGAGTCTTCTTTAAATATAATTATAGGCACCTCCATCTTAGATCTCATCAGTAAGGAGGACGTGCTTCATTTTACAACTTGGATACAGTCCAAAGAAAAGAAAAAAACAGAGCTATCTCTTGTCACTAAACGGCAGGAAACACGCACCGTTCTGGCATCTGTTTTTAAGGGGGTCTGGAAGGAGTCTGAACAGCAATGTCTTTTACTCATGGATATCACTCCACTTAAAAGAGCTAAGCTTTTCATTGAGGATTCGGAATCAATAGCAAAAATCTTAAGCGCAATACCAGATCTATCACCAGCCTGCAAGTCGATCATCCACTTGCTTAAAAATCACTTGGGTTGGGAAGTTATGGTGATTTGGATCTGGAACAAGGAAAGTCGACAGCTTCATTGTATGGAGGTCTCTCACATTGAGGGAATCGATATCGAAACATTTGAAAAAAAAACAAGGGCAATAGAAACAGAACAAAACATGCTCGCTTGCCATGCAGGTTTCAGTAATCGTCCGGTGTGGATAGAAGATCTGATGGAACACGCCGACTTCTTAAGAAGAAATGAAGCAACAAAAAATGGTCTGCGTGGTGCGCTTGCCTTGCCTTTTAACCAGGATTTTCAATTAGCCGGCGTGATAGAGCTTTTTAGTCGGACACCCTTCAAAGAGACTATTGATGATTTATTTCTCGATTGGGTCTCATCCATTGGCATTCATGTTGGAATTTACATTCAACGACTATTTAGTAATCAACAAAGCTCTCAGTTTATAAAAGCTATAAACCTCTCTTTAAATAGTATTTACAGCTTAGATATGAATGGCATTGTCATGAGTTGGAATCCCGGTGCGGAGGCAATCTATGGGTGGAAAGCCCATGAAATCATCGGAAAAGAGGTGAGAGTTCTTTTTCCCGAAGGTAAGCACGATGAATTAGACCGTATGTATGAAGAACTTAATTTTGGAAAGACACTTGTAAAAGGCAACTCTAAAAGAGTGCAAAAAAATGGAAATTTTATTTGGATCCATCACACTTTTGATGCACTCCTTGACTTCTTTGGGAATATTTCAGGTGTCATTATTGTAGAGCAGGATGTCACAACAGAACAAACGTTGACAGAAAGCATCGCTAAAACACAAGAACAATTAAATTCATTTATAGATATCACAGAGGTTTGGTTTTTTGAAATTTATTTCGACGGAACCTTTTATTTTTCAAATGATATAATTCATAGACTACTGGATTACGATACAGACGAAATCATGGGAAAGAGCCTCTTGTACCTTCTCACACTAGAAAATAGAGGGGCGATAAGCGATCGGCTTAAAGCATGCGTCAAAGAAAAGCAAGGATGGTCCCATATGACTCTCCCTCTTGTTCATAAAAATGGAAGCACCTGTTGGATTGAGAGCAGTATCAAGCCACTCCTGGGTAAAAATAATGAAGTGATCGGATTTAGAGGGGCTGGCCGAGATGTGACCGAGCAAAAAAATCTGGATAAAATCAAAAATGAATTTATTTCCATTGTGAGTCATGAGCTAAGAACACCCCTCACTTCAATTTATGGTGCCTTAACATTGCTCATCGGAAGGGAAATGAACCCTCAAGAAAGAACGAATCTTCTCACTGTGGCGCAGCGGAATGCTGAGGTGTTAACAAAGTTAATTAATGACACGATGGACATAGAAAAAATTCAGTTAGGAAAAATGCAGTTTTGTTTCAAAACAATTAATCTACGTGATGTTGTCCAAGAATCGATTTTTTCATCTAAGATAATAGCAAATAAATTCAATATAAAAATTATTACGACGGGGCCTTTACTCGATGCTGAAGTTAACGGGGATCATATACGTCTTTTACAAGTCATGACAAATCTTCTCTCAAATGCGATCAAATTCTCACCGAATCAAGGCACCGTTGAAGTGTCGATGGAGAGGCAAAACAACGCAGCCAGGGTTTCTGTGAGGGACTATGGCCAGGGAGTTCCCGAAAATTTTCAATCGAAAATATTCCACGAATTCAAACAGGCCGATTCAAGCATTAAACGTCCTTTTGGAGGCTCTGGCTTGGGTTTATATATATCTAAATCCATTATTGAAGCCCACGGAGGAACGATAAACTACCGAACAAAAGCCGGAGTAGGGACCACATTTTTCTTTGATATTCCACTATTAGTAGGATGATTATTTATGACCAAAGAACTTAAAAAAATCTTGTTTGTCGATGATGATGAAGATATTCATTTAATCGTGACAATATGTCTTCGAGACATTCCACATGTTGAAGTACTCTCAGCGTATTCCGGAGAAGAAGCAGTCAAGTCCGTTATGGATTTTCATCCCGACCTGATTCTCTTAGATGTCATGATGCCAAAAATGGATGGGATTTCAACTCTCCAGGCATTAAAATTAATGCCAAGCGTTTGTACAACGCCTATTATTTTTATCACTGCCAAGGCCCAAAAAAACGAAATAGAAGAGTACCTGAAATACGGTGTTCTGGATGTGATCGTCAAACCCTTTAATCCGATGACCCTCGCCAAAGAGATACAAAGTATTTGGGATAGGCAGGATGGGTAGTATAAGCAAGATACCTCCGGTCGCTATGACCACAAAATTCGGTTGGATTTTTCTACAACATGTTGATTGTTAACGCAC
>JBAWVE010000036.1:0-14720 GCA_037147435.1 Parachlamydiaceae bacterium | reverse complement strand
GTTACCCACATCTATCAATCTAATATTTTAACCGTAACAGGGCATGTTTTTGTGTGTACCCCATGTTTCATTATTGGACAAAAAAATGCACCTTAGAAAGTGTTTTGTTGTTTTTGACGGGAAGGTTTTTAATTGGACGTTGATAATTAGCATGTTAGAAAAACATGACAATAAAACATTGAGGACGTTCAAGCCTGATAGATTAAATGCTTTACGGAGAATCTAACTGGATTTTTCGCCCATAGGAAAAACATAGAAACACAGTAAATGCTTCTAAGGTGAAGGTAAAGTCGTGAACAATCCCGTGCCCTTGCCAGAAAAATGAATCAAGCTAAGGTTATGAACCGCCGCCCGATCTAATTTCGCTGGCCTCTTACGCATATGCATCAATCTAAGTCGTTTATTTCGTACTTAAATTATTAACGTGTCAGGTGGTCAAAAAGCAATGGTCGATAGGTGTTTAAATCGGGAACAGCGAGATCGACAACCTTTGCGGCTTCATCCCATGTTCTCATCAAGATTTTTTCATCGAATAGAGGGTCTTGTTCAAATGCTATTACTTCCTCCGGCCTCATCCCGTCGCCTTGTGCTATGAGTGTCATTTTGCTAGCATCTGATAGGTGGGTCCGGTATTCAGGATCGATAGCTGTCAGATAACGTTTAGCTTCCACATGTCCCAAAACGAGCTGACACACTTTCTCTGACATTCCGCATTGACGTAGGAAATCAGCTCCGATCATGTCGTGATTCATTACGCCATAGGTGTTCCTTTCTGCCCGTTCATCAGCATCAGCACACAAGTGTCCAATATCATGGAAAAGCGCAGCAAGTACCGTTTCATCATCAGCACCTGATTCAACAGCCAGTTGGGCGCACTGTAAGGCGTGAGCCAATTGTGATACCGATTCGCCGATATAATTTTTATCGGTAGCGTCCTCTAATAAACACAACATCTCGTTACACTGCTGAGATGCCGATTTAGAACAGACTTCCGTCGACATAAGCGCGCTATTAAGACAGAAACATGTAAAAACGATTGCCGTCAGGAAACATAGATTCATCAAATTCACAGTGACTAGTACTCTGTAAGGTGATGTTCAATGGCCGCGACATCAAAAGAAGTCAGTTCTTTTGCGACTTCCGCAACGATTGTTTTTTGAATTTCCGGACTCATATGCTGACGCAATAAGCCGAGAAATGAAGGCTCCGCAAAGACATAAAGGCGATGGAACTCCTCTTTCTGTTTTGCAGTAGAAAGGAAATTTGCGAGATAAACAGCAAAATGTTCTGCTTCCAGCTTTTTAGGGGAAGTTTCAGGTTGATAGGAATGCCCATGTGTTCCACCGTGTTGAGAACTGCTTCCGGGCCTTGATGAAATTAAATCTTGATTATGAAAACCGCTTTCAGGGTGTTCCATAAATGAAATTTCTTCTATTTTTGGAAATTTCAGTAATCGGTAAACTTTGGCTCGGCAATTATCTGCGACTAAAACCCAAGTGATAGGATGATGCTTGGTTTGCATATGTTTCTCCGTTTTGATGTCCGAGGGAGCTACAAAACTCCCATGTGCTTCTGTATATTTACTTGTCACTAATTTATTTTACAAGCAAGATCGGATAGAATGTAAAAGATTAACCTTGATCACCTTTTCGGTCATTCAAACCGATAGCCGATGATCACCTGCACGTGCAGGTGATCAAGGCCAATTAACCTTGATCGTACCTACAAAAAAACTTTAGTTCATATTTTTTAAGTAATGAGGAGCTTATCAATGTATCTCATATTTCTTCTTCTGTCGGTACTTACTTCACCTTTTTCATCTGTTCTGGCCGAGGACATTCCCCCTCTAAAAAAAATCACTGTGACTGAAAGCAATAATTATCTCCCTTCCATGGAAACGCAACTCTATCCCGTTGACAAATTTAAAATTGATGAACTTAAAAAATTGCGTGCCTATGTCGAAAATCGTATCAAATTTAAATCGATTCAAGAGCCGAAAATTATCCTTGAGATCATGGAGTGGGTGAGTTTGCAGTGGGAACACAATGGATTCAATGAAGCGCCCGATGGGGCTTCAGCACTTGATATCCTTAAAGATGTCCATACAAATAAAACGTGCTACCGATGTGTCGAATATGCCCAAGTGACAGCAGAAATTCTATGCGCATTCGGTTATCCCGCGCGTCGGGTTGCCTTGAGGACTATAGATGTTGCTTATGGCGGTTTTGGGCAAGGACATGTCGCCGTAGAGGTATGGTCGAATACTTTAGGGAAATGGATTTTTATCGACCCCCAATTCAGCATTTATCCAGTCTATAAGGAAAAAATCTTAAATTATTATGAAATCTATGAATTTAAGAAAAAGGGACAATTTGCCGACATCACTTTTAATGTGATGCCAGCCTACGTAAAAGACGCCCAGTCATCCAAAGACACTACAATGTCCTTTGACGCGAATTTTTTTGATCAGAATTATCGAGATTTTATTCAGAGGTACTTTGGTTACATAGGAACGTCTTTGCATTTAAAATCAGCAGATTATTCAGTAGTGCTTGGATTAGATGGAAAAGATCAGACTTTCACTTTTCAGGGGCAGCCGGTTTCAAATGGTATCTTCACACATAGTCCAAAGGACTTGTATTTTGAGTTGAACCAGACTCTCATGGTTTTTCACTATCAAGATCAAAAAAACAGCGCTCACCACTTCCAGAAACAACTTGAGCAACTTAATATCAAAACCGAAGAGGAGTATTTCGAAAAAATGTCACTGTTCTCCGTAAAACCCGATTTCACAGTGTCTTTATTGACGAATACGCCTTGGCACGAACATTATGAGTACCGCACTGCACTAGATGGTACATGGATCCAAGTCAGGGGTGACTCCTTTATATGGTCTCTGACTTCAGGGGACAACTACCTGGAAGCGCGCTCCGTTAATACCATGGGAATCCCCGGACCTGGTACATTCATGAAAATAGACTACCAGTAAACTGTAAACAACCTTAAACACTTGGTGTAAAGATGAAAGGGCCCCTCAGAACCGCTGTCGTTATATGTAGCAGCATATTTTTCAGTCTGTTGGGCCAAAATCAGGGTGATGTTCAGCTTCCCCTTCACGAGCAGAAAATTTTACGTGTCGCAGAACAAATCGATATTTTCCAGAACGCAGATAATATTATCATCAACGAGGTTGAAGGAGGGTTAACCAACCAAAATTATAAAGTATCCATAGGCCCTAGCTCGTATTTTTTCCGCAGCAGTACCGGAAACAATGATTTTTTAGGCTGTTCACTGGAAAGAGAATGGATAATTACCAACAAAGTATCAGAAGTCGGACTTGCCCCAAAAGTTATTTTTTATTCAGAAATGGATCGGATTCTCGTCACAGATTTTATTGAAACAGTCGGCACTAAAGTGGATCTTCACGACCCCCTGACCATGCAAAAAGTTGGCCGTTCGGTCTCTTTGTTGCACCACTTGACTATCAGTTTCCCCACAGAGTTTTGTCCTTTTGAAACGATAAAAAAATATATTGAAACCGCTTCAACTAACGGTATAGATTTACCTAATAATTTAATACACATAGTTTTACCTTACATCAACTCACTGCAAAAAATAATTCCTTTAACAATAGCTTACTCAAAAACACCCACACATCTTGACCTGCATGCGGGAAACATTTTAGATGATGGTCAAAACCTATGGCTGATTGACTGGGAATATGCAGCTATGGGAGACCCTTTTTTTGATTTAGCTACCATGGCATCGATCGAGGTATTATCAAATAATGAGATGAATGAACTGTTGCAGTACTATTTAGAGGATAAAAATCCAAGTCCAGAAATGACCCTTTATTTCTATGAGATGCGCATCGTCGCGGACACACGCTGGGCGCTCTGGTGCTATTTGCAAGCAAAACTATCCCCAATAAGTGCATCTTTTAACGAGAGGGGAGACGTCTATCTTCAACAGTGCTTGGAAAGAATCATCAAGTTAGACATAGGCTCAGAGGATTTGATCTCAAAGAAATCAAAGTAAGTGCTCGTTAATCAGACAAGCACCAAAAGTTACCGGATGCAATGATCTGTTTTCCTTTTTCACGGGCAAATTGCTTGACGGCTACCTTTACAGAGGCCCAAGTCCAATCGTCCCCACAGAGGATGCCGTGATGCTCCACAAAAGGATACCATGCACAAAGATCAGCATACACCGCATCTGTTGTATGTTCCCCGTCGATATAAATCAGGTCGGGTTGAACTTGAAGCGTTTGTGAGGCTAGCAAACTATCCATGCGAACAGGAATGACACAGTGCGTTAGATCCCAGTGAATCATGTTGGACAAAAATTGTTGGTATACCTGAGATAAAATAGGTTGATAATGCTCTTGACCGGGTTGCTGTGTGGAACTACCAAGCCAGGTGTCCACTGCGTATAACAGGCCGCCTTTTTCTTTGAGTAAATTACCCATATGCCTTGTCGACCCGCCTCCAATCCAACTCCCCACTTCAACAACAACGTGAATGTCGTGTTGCCGGAAAAGCTGATGAATTTGCGGGGCGTTGAGATAATAGCCAAAGGGATATTCAGGGATTAGTTCTGTGGAAGCATAAGGTTCCTCCAGTGTTGTATCAGCGAACAAAGGCGTCGCGGAAAGGTGTATCACACTGCATAGACAAACAGCAAAACGTAAGAACATATTCATGTGGCCTCCAAAATGGTGAAATATAGCAAATATTTTAGTATAAAAACAAATGATAAAAAAGGTATAATACATATTAAAAATTTAGGATCGCAACATGATTCCCGTCTTAATACTTTATGCCCTTTTCGCGAGCGTCTTTACTATTGGAAAAACTGGTTTGGAATATGCGCAACCCCTGTTTTTAGTGGGCTCACGCATGCTGTTTGCCGGCGTTATTATGCTTGCTTACACCTTCTTTTTTCGACGCAAAGAATTCGCCATCAAAAAAGAACATGTCTGGAAAATTGTCTGTCTGGCACTCTTTAATATCTATTTGACAAACGCTTTTGAGTTTTGGGGATTGAAATACCTCACTTCGTTTAAAACATGCTTTATTTACAGCTTATCCCCTTTTGTCTCCGCATTGTTGTCTTACTGGATGTTCAAAGATAAAATGAGCATTAAAAAGGTATGCGGATTAATCATCGGATTTCTCGGATTTTTACCCATTTTGCTGAACGAGACATCTACCGAAGAGCAAACAGGACACATTTTCTTTCTCTCCTGGGCTGAGATGGCCGTCATTGCTGCCGCTTGTTCAGCTGTCTACGGATGGGTACTTCTCAAACAACTTGTTCAGGAAAATGGATACTCCCCTTGGATGATGAATGGCCTGAGCATGACTCTCGGCGGTGGAATGGCTTTAGTACATTCCCTCATGGTCGAATCGTGGGATCCTCTCCCCGTTACTGAAATGCAACCATTCCTGGAGTGCACTCTATTGCTTGTTGTTATTTCTAATTTTATTTGTTACAACGTATACGGATATCTGCTCAGACGTTATTCAGCGACATTTGTTTCCTTTGCAGGATTCGTTACACCACTTTTCACAGCTCTATTTGGGTGGTATTATCTCGGAGAAACTGTCACAGCGCCATTCTACGTCTCAGCAGCTATTGTGTTTGTAGGTCTCTTCATGTTCTACCAAGAAGAGCTCAAACAAAGCAGCTACAGCCCAGTAAAAATTACAAATTAGAGGGGATTGCGAAGCTTTACAGCTCTCTCATTAGTTTAAAGGTATTGAAATCGATGGATTGCATATTTATCAATGAAGAATGGTCTTACTGGATGCTGAATTACGGCGCCGTAGTCCTGTTTGTCTTACTGGCATTGGGGATCGTCGCTCTACCTATACCAGACGAAACTCTTCTCGTCTGTTCCGGGGTTTTCATGAGTCAGGGAACATTTGGCATTCCCACGACAATATTAGCAGCGCTTGCCGGCAGTATATGCGGCATCACCCTCAGCTATATCGTGGGACGGACAGGAGGCTCTTATTTGGTACATAAATACGGAGCCAAAATCGGAATTACCGAAGAGAGATTACAACGGACCCATGTGTGGTTCGAACATTACGGAAAATGGACACTAACTGTAGGATACTTCATCCCCTGTGTCCGTCATTTCACAGGGATTTCTGCTGGAATAAGCGGCTTGGAATTTCCACAATTTGCCCTATTTGCCTATTCCGGCGCCTGCTTTTGGGTCGCCACATTTCTTTCCATCGGATACTTCTTTGGTAATATCTGCTTCTCTTTCCTGGAAAATTTGGATATGCCAATGGTAGCCATCGCCAGCGGTGTAGCCCTTCTCATCGCTCTCTATTTTATTATCAGAAGATTTCAGGCAAGGGGCCAGTAGAAGGGAATCACATTGCCGATATGGCTGTGCCCCAGACGCAGCATCATGAGGCGGTCAAATCCGACAGCCACACCACAGCAATCAGGCAACCCCTTAGTTAAAGCCTGTAGAAAGTGTTCATCAATAGGAAGTTCTGCTTTTCCAAGCTCCCGCCTATGACTGTTAGCTTCAACAAGACGCTTACGTTGTTCTAGAGCATCTGCCAATTCATGATAGCCGTTGGCGAGCTCTATTCCTTTGTAATAGATCTCAAAACGCTCAGCAACCTTTTCCTCATCTCGCTGATAGGTCTTGGCCAAAGCTGCCTGAGTAGACGGGTAGAACGCCAACACACATAATTCATGTTCGCCAAGGAGTGGCTCGATAAATGAACCTAGAATGATATTCAGAATAGCATCCTTCCCCTCTGCTTCAATGCCTGGATAGGGCTGAAGTCCACGAGAATAGAGGTATGCAATCAGGTCCTGACAGGTCGCATGGACATAATCAATGCCAATAAACGTCTTGAAGGCATCCCGATAACTAATGACGTGATGAGGAATATGTCCAACAAATAAACGAACAAAATCGACTGTTTCCGCAATCATCGCTTCAAAAGAAAACCCTAGCCTGTACCATTCTGCCATCATGAATTCAGGATTGTGCTTTTGACTGAGCTCCCCTTCGCGAAAGACATGAGCAAGCTGATAGATATCACCGATTCCATCTGCAATCAGGCGTTTCATTCCATATTCTGGAGACGAATGCAGATATCGCTGTTCCCCAAGGTTCTTGACGGTAATCAAATCAATATGAGCATCGACAGAAGCTGCTTGGGTTATCAGCGGACAATCCACCTCAAGAACCCCACGTTCGCTGAAAAAAAGACGTGCCTGCGCAAGCATATGACTGCGGTCGCGCAAGGCACTAAGTTTATCCGGATTATTCGCTAACACGTGAAACGTATTCACCTGTGCGTGTATCCACTTTGATGAGTTCATCTTGATTAACGAAAATAGGCACTTGCACTTTAGCGCCGCTCTGGACAATTGCCAGTTTTAAAACGCGTCCCGAAGCGGTATTGCCACGGTCACCTGGGGCCGTTTCAGTGATGCGCAGATCCATAAATGTTGGAGGCTCCACAGTAACCGGAGTGCCCTTGTAAAAAATCACGTTATACAGAAGGTCTTCAAGCAGCCATTGGGCCGTATCCCCTATATTCACCATAGGAATCGTCAGCTGCTCAAAGGTTGTTTCATCCATAAACACAACACCACCAGCCTCTTTGTACAGAAGACGCATCTTGCTTTCTGACACATCGGCAATATCTAGTTTGTCACCAGATTTAAGCGTGCGCTCGACGACACGCCCAGTCATGAGGTGCTTGAAACGGATCCGGTTAAAAGCTTGCCCTTTTCCCGGTTTGACAAATTCATTGCTGACGATAGTGTAAGGTTGTCCTTCAAATTCAACCTTCATGCCGCCGCGTATATCATTGGTGGAAATCTGTGCCATAAATACCCTTAGTGGTTTCGGAATAAATCAATAAAATAACGATTCTAACATGGAAGGAAACTCCTGTCCAGCCAAAAAAATAATGATGTGTAGGATTTAGAAGACGAAATGAAACCGATAGCTAAATAAAATATTGACTTGAAATTTCAATTTTTGCTATATCACTCAAAATTTTATATTTACTCAACACAAAACTCTTACTTTGGCCTGTGACCTATGCTTTTACGTATCCTTTTCACGGGCATGCTTATCATTCCCTCTTTCTCTTATTTGCCGGCAGATGAAAATCCAGACGATTTTGACCCACCGGATGTACGCAAAAACGTTTTTCCCTTCGATTCCTCTCAAACAGCTTCACCAAGCGCCCCCTCTCCCCTGGCAAGCCTTGAAGGGGAACCTTCAGCCTTCATCCACGGTTGTGTCAATGTCATCACCGGTCAATTTTGTGACTCTTCTACAGACCTGGTCGTGCACCACGGCACTGACCCCTTATGTGTAGAAAGGACGTTCTGCGGCGGCACCATAGACGACGGCACTCTTGGCATTTCCTGGTATGCAAAACATTTAAGCCATCTGACGATAAAGAAATCAGGGACGTTGGAAAAAGTGGTGACAAGCTATCTCCATGAAGATCAGGGCGGCATACTTGAGTTTTGGCAACGGCTCGATTCAAAAAAAGATAATTCAGCACAACTGCCGCTTTCATACAACTGCATTCGCACAGGGGTCACAAATACCTCACGAGGTTGCCTGAGTGGACAAACGAACCTGAAAAATCAATTTTTATCCTGGGACACATCCTCATGCATGCTTTATACCGGCTCGCCTCAATACAAAGAATATATTCAAACAACAGGCAAAAAAAAGAATTTTTATAGGCTGACTTTCGATACACTAAAATCAGGTAACTGGTTTTTCTATGAATATACGGGACAGGGCAGTTCAGACCAACTAAAAACCGTCTCCATTGTAAACAAAAACGACAAATCAGCCGGTTCACTAAATTTCCCTTTCATCAATAGGAAAATAATTAAAAAAGAATTGCAGTACGAGATCACCTCGCAGGACGGTCGTTGGGTACGTTATAAATTTCAGGGAGCAAAAACAAAAAACTATATTCTGAGTCGAGTGGAACGGTCCGATGGACCCACTGAAGTCTATAACTATTGTTTTGCACATGACTCAGATCTTCCAGGGATCCGCTATATCACACAAAAAAGATTGCCGGACAACAGGGTGCTCAAAGCTGCATATTATGACAAATATCGTCAATTTGTTTTAGGCAAACGAATTAAACTGGAAGATTACGACCCGCGCTACCACAGGGTCCGCGCCCTATGGGCCCATGTCAACACAGATACGATACTAGAACCCATCTATCATTTCATCTACAATATTGATATCGACCGCACAGTGATGAATGGGTTAACCTATGGATTCGGAAGCGGAAGCTGCGATGTCTATGACGCACTAAAACACAAAACCCGCTATGGATTTAACAGGGATCACCGTCTAACAGAAATTCTAAAATATTCAGATGACAACTCTCTGTATGCCATAGAAAAACTGTGCTGGGGAAAAGACAGGACTAACGATTATACATTCCTGGTTGCCCGCTCATTCCAATCGTTAAACATTCCCATATTTGCCAGGGCCTACAAATACGATACCTCAGGCAATGTTCTGGAGGATATTCTATATGGCAATCTGACAGGACAAAACACCATTTCCCTACAATTAAACGCCGATGGAAGCCCAATTGACAACGGGAGCGAAAAATACACCAAAAATCAAACCTATACACAAGAAGGCTTCAATCTCTTATTACAGGAAACGGATGGGATTCAGACCACGACATACGACTATATTTCAGGGACAAATAACATATCCGCGAAATTTCTAGGCACCCAAACACAAATTTTTCGAAGATGGTTTTATCAATACAATGACGACGCCGCACTGACCCAGGAAATCGTCGATGACGGAAACACCAAAGACCCCTACGACCTTGGAGGTGTCACCGAGCGACATATCACGAATTACACACAAAGCACAACGTATCCGGTTGGGTTTCCCCTCATTATAGAGAAAAAGTGTGTTGACATAGCGACAGGGAATGAGCTGTTGGTTCACAAGGTTGTTAACACATACACCAACTGTGCGCACATTTCCTGCCAGGAACACTATGATAGCGATGGAAACCATAGCCATACTCTCTTTTGGAAATACAACAATATGGGCAATATTACCGAAGAGGTCAATGCCCTAGGAGATGTGACGACCCGGCAGTATGACGCTAATGGCAACTGCATCCAGGAACAGGGGCCCAATGAAGACTGGCACAAAGAGTACGTCTATGATTTCATGAATCGGCTGGTCAGTGAAAAGGAGATCCATGCCGATGGTGTCAATTTAGTCGTATCACAACGCTACGATCTTGCAGGAAACAAAATTGCCACAGTCGATGCTTATGGCAATGAAACGAATTTCCATTACGATGCCTTTAATCGCCTGATCAAGACCGAGCACCCATCCATTCAGGATGAAATGGGCCAAACTGTGCGCCCCACTCAAGAGATAAAGTACAACGCCATGAGTCAGGTGACATCGGAAATCGATAGTCTTGGCGTCGAAAAGAAGATGTCCTACACTATACGGGGACAGCTTATTGACACTATTTATGCCGATGGAACTTCAGAAAGAAATACGTATCACCTCAATGGCGCCCTAAAAGAAACTAAAACGAGAAACGGTACGGTCACCCGGTATACCCACGACGAGTTGGAAAGGCCCGTCCGAACAGAAATATATTCGGCCTCCAATGAACTCCTTTCAGCAACTTCAATTGTCTACCGCGGATTCCATATCGCCAAAGAAATTGATCCCATGGGAGGTGAAACAACTTACGAATACTATCCTGATGGCAAGATAAAAAGTAAGCACAAGGCAGACTATACAATAGCATACACCTACGATACCTTGGGAAGAATAGCCGTCACAACAGAACACTACAATGGCACTGATGCTATCATCAAAAAATTCCAGTATGACACCCTCGACCGCGTCATTGAAGAAAGCACCGAGGATGCATCGGGCTCGATTTTGCTGAGGAAGGGATACACATTTGATCGCCACGGAAACATGACGGAAATCACTAATTATCATGAAAACGGTATTCATGTTGTGACAACAGACTACAATTCCCATGGGGTCCCCACAACAACTACAGATGGCGAAGGGAATAAGTGCGTCTCAGCCGTGCGTTACGATTTCAGGAATGCCCTGGGGCAGTGCGTCCCCTATGCCGAGTCGACAGACCCTTTAGGCAATGTGACGATCACAATTCAGGATGCCCTGGGACGCACCCTTAAAACGATCAAAAAGAATTCCATGGGTAAAGTGCTTCAGAAGCAGACCAATGCATACGATGCCGCAGGGAATCTCCGCAGCATTACAGATACGATCATGACTCCCGGCGAAAGTGATCGAGAGGTGATGTCGCAACTGGATTACGATACTTCTAGGCGACTGGTATCATGTTATGAAGCAGTCGGGACCCCCGAGCAGAAACACACGCAGATTACCTATAATCAATATGGCCAGAAACATGAACTCATCAAAAACGACGGAACAAAGCTTATCCATACCTACGATGCTTTAGGAAGACTTCAAGAGTTAACAGCATCCGATGGGACGGTCCATTATGTGTATACGTACGACCTTAATGGAAACCCATTGAAGGTTGACGACCTCATCCGCAATATCGCGACAGCAAAAACCTTTGATTCCAGTGGACGCATGATACAGGAAATGCTTGGCAACGGCTTGTCGATGAATTATCAATATGATGCATTAGGTCGCACCACACAGGTGAATCTTCCCGATCAAAGCGGCATAGGCTACCGGTATCAAGCCCTATTTTTAGAAGCCATCGAGCGTCTTGATGCTACAGGAAATCCCCTGTATACCCACCGATACGACCGTTACGACCAGTCAGGGCACCTGATCGCAGAGACGCTTCCAGGGAAAAGCGGACGCCTCAACTATCAGTATGACAGTGTCGGAAAAATTAAAGCCATTATCGGCGCCGCCTGGAAAGAAGAGATCACCCGTTATGACAGAGTAGGAAATATTTTAGACAGAAGCATCACAGACACCCAAGGGAAAACAACAGCACATTACAACTATGATGACCTGTATCAACTCTCTTCGGAAGACGGGGATTTTTCGCATCAGTACATTTGTGATTCGCTTTATAATCGACACAGTAAGGACGGTAAGCTTCATCGTCTGAATGCCCTTCACCAGTTATTGGATGATGGAAAAAATCAATATTTTTATGATCACAACGGTAATTTGATTTTAAAGAAAAATGGGGAGCAGGAAAGTCATTACACATATGATGCGCTAGACCGCCTGGCTACTTTTTCTACAGGGAATCAGAAAGTCGAATACCTTTATGACGACAATAATCGACGATTAGCTAAAACGCATTACTCACAGGATGCCCTTGGAGAATGGGCGAAATTGAAAACAGAACGCTATCTGTATCAGGGCCAGAATGAAATTGGCTGTGCCGATGAGCAAGGCACTATCATTGAATTGCGCGTACTTGGAAACGGAAAAGGGGCGGAAATTGGAGCAGCAGTTGCGATGGAGCTGTCCGGCAAGCTATATACCCCAATTCACGACCATTGCGGCAATGTAGCATGTTTACTAGATGGAACGACGGGAGAACCTGTTGAATGCTATCATTATTCTGCATTTGGCGAGACTATAACCAATGAGGCAATGACTCCCTGGCGATTCTCGAGTAAGAGGTTCGACGAAGAGACGGGGTTTATCTATTTTGGAAGGCGTTATTACGACCCTGACACAGGGCGGTGGGTCACACCCGATCCCATTGGAAGGGAAGGAGGACCGAACCTTTATGCGTATGTGTTGAATCGCCCGCTCACCCATCATGATTTGTATGGATTAGTCGGAGTCGGTGGACAATCGGAAAATTTCATTGGCGGTATTTTAGAGTCAATAGGTAGACTGTTAGTGGATATGTTCACTTTACCTGGAAAATTGATCGGTTTTATCGGCCACGACCTGATCCCTGTCCCTTACGTAAAAGACGCCGTGGAATTTGGAGGCTGGTGCCTCGCAGGGAAAAACCCCGCAGAGTACACCCCCAGCTGGAACCGCCCTGGCCCAAAATTAATTCAGCATATTGGAAAAGGTTATACCAATCCCAGTGATCGGCATGTTCTGTATTGCGGAATGGGGACGACAGAAGAAGGCTTCCGCGCTAACATGGCAACCTATTCTTCACACCACGGGAATATTAACGTGTGGGGGGTCTATAATGGGGATAAAAGTCTGATACAGGATTTTGTAGAATTTCAGTGTCAGAAGTTTGGAATTCCAACTCATACACAAACTGTTGCTGAACGAGCGACGATGGCTGTAGTCGAACTGATGGGAGAATATAAAAATTCAGGTACTCTGATCGTGGAAGCACATAGTAAAGGATGTGAAACCGTGAACAATTTAAGCCAAGGATTAAGGCAAATGATGAAAGTTAGAGCGATAGGCCCTGCTCGGATCCTACACAAAGAGAATTTCAAGGAAGCTGATAACTTTATCAATCAATTAGATATTGTCCCCTGGGCTGATACCATAGGGGTGTTCAAAGGGTTATGTCAACACAATGTGCATTATCTCCCGACAACTGGATGTCCACTCAGGGATCACTTATACAATTCAGATAATTACGAACGCTTAAGACAATATCACGGTGAGAAGTATGTAAAAACTTATGGAGTGGCAAAATGAATTATATCTTAAAATTTTTATGCTTGTGTCTTTGTTTAGCTACCATTTCCTGCCTTAGACCTGCTGACTGTTCAGGTCTTTTCCAAACCTATGGCCCCATTCATATTCAATTAGCTGATAAAGAAGCCGATGCCTTCGCGAGTGAGATGAAGCGCGAGGGGTTTATGCTCGTCGAATATGGAGGAGCCATGATGACCAATGTCCAAAGTTTCTCCATGATTTTCATGAGTTCTCAACAAGTCGATCTTGAAAAATCCAGAAGAATCTTTGTGCGTATGTCTGAACGCTTTCTACTGCGGATTAATGCATCAGATGCACTTCGTCCCTACTTGGCCAATTATCCAATGACTGCGAGAAATTTAGATTTAGGTATTCTGTTTTCTGCATCTTTAGTAAGTCCATTTGATAAATACGTCAATAATGTGGGCATGTTGAATACTCTTTCAGAAACACGTGTACCTGAAATTTTTTACGATCGATTTCATCCTGATACTAAAAAAATCGATTCCATTCACCGGGAGACCTATCAGGAAGCATTGGAGATTGTAGCACATCAAAATCAACCCTCGACCTCTCCAGTAGGTTGTGAGTAGGAAGTTGAGTAGGGTATCATTGATAGTTAGCCCGCACCCCGCTTCGGGGTGCATTTCCTTAACTAAGATCTCCCAGGGCTGCGCAGGCTTGCCCTGGGCTACATTCCCCCACCCACTTCGTGGGTGAACACAATACAGCCAAATGATCACCCAGGGAGTGAAATAATCCCAAGAATACGATAAAAAAGGGGTACGATTCTACCTTCTTTTTTGCCCTTTTTTCGGCATGGATCAAAATAAGGCTATTTTGGGTAACACTACAGAGATTATTTCTGAGCCTTTAATACCTCTCTTTTTTGCCCTTTTTTCGGCATGGTTCAAATGAAGGTAACACTTTTGGATGGCCAAGATCACCTGAACTAAGAGGATTTTGAGTCAAAAAAATAAAATAACAGGATTGGCAGGATGGGTAGGATAAGCAGGATACC
>JBAWVE010000035.1:0-14759 GCA_037147435.1 Parachlamydiaceae bacterium | reverse complement strand
TTCAGGTGATCATGGCCATCCAAAAGTGTTACCTTCATTTGAACCATGCCGAAATTTGGGAGGAACTTGGCACTAGCAAAGAAGCTATAACCCCAGCTTTCTCCGGCTAATAGCCAATCTGTCAAAACTTACTTATTGGCCTACTAGGGACTTTGCCATTTTTCGGAAAATAAAGAAATGGAAAGGGACAAGAGCATACCAATAGAGACGTCCTAGAATACCCTTAGGCCGGAAAGTCGCTGTTTGAACGAGAAACCATGCATGATTTTCTTGTTCAAACTTGAACTGAAGCCAAGCTTCTCCTGGGACTTTCATCTCTGCAAAAAGGATGAGATTACCATTTTCTTTGTCGGCGCGGATTACCCTCCAAAAATCAATAAAATCGCCTGCTTGGATTTTTGAAGGATGCAGTCTTCCTCTATTCAAACCGACCCCCCCAAGTATTTGATCAAGTAGACCTCGTAAATACCAAGCCCAATTCAAAGCATAATAGCCTGTACTTCCCCCGATGCGCCAAATGCGCTCAATAGCTGCTGCTTTAGAATCTTTGATCAAAGCTCTAGTTTCATTTTTTAAACATCCTTCATCGGGAACTTGTACATAATTTTCAATATTAGGGTCATTTCCTCGAATTTCCCATGAATCCATCCAACTAGAAACAACTTCATTTTGTGAAATTTTTTGAAAGGCTAATTCAAGTGCTTGTGTATATGTTAAGCATGAGTGAGGAATGATTTTTTGAATCTCATTTAGTTGAACGACAGAGCTTGTTTTCATGCTTTCTACTAAATAAGAACAAAGGGAGTAACGAACCGAAGTAATGAAAACCAACCAATAACTCGATAACCTCGGGGTTAGAACGGGAACATTTATTATCCATCTTTTAAAACTTCGGAATTTTGCATAGCTAAGAATCAATTCTTTAAATGTAAATACTTCCGGCCCCCCTATATCAAAAGTTTTATTAAGACATTGCTGATTGGAAAGTACACTGGAAAGATAAAAAAGGACATCACGAATTGCTATAGGTTGACATAGTGAATCTACCCACTTAGGAGCGATCATTACAGGGAGTTTTTCGCATAAATCCCTAATAATCTCAAAAGACGCGCTTCCCGATCCAATGATGATGCTTGCACGCAAGACAGTGTAAGGAATCCCGCTCTGCTTTAAGGCTTGTTCGACCAATAATCGTGATTTAAGGTGGGGAGATAATTTTTTTTCATCATTGATGATCCCTCCCAAATAGATAATCTGCTTAATCTTGGTGTTTTTTACTCCTTTCAGAAACTGTTCTACTACTTTAAGTTCAGTATCAACCAAGTTGCTGACGATCTCGGACATAGAGTGGACAAGATAATAAGCAGCTTCAATATCTTCGGGAAAATTTTCTAAAGTTTCAGGATTTCTTAAATCCCCCCAAATGTAGTGGAGGTTTGGCCTATCCTCAGAAAAAACTCTTGTCCCTTTAATGCGGCATAACGCATAAATTTGATGGCCTTGATTTAATAGATAAATGATTAGTCTTTTCCCTACAAATCCATTGGCTCCTGTAATCAAAATCTTTGCCATGGCTTAATTCCCTATCTCTATCATCACTTCATTGCGGCGTAAAAAAGGTAGTGTCCAAGGTGGATTGTAAAAGGCTAATACGGGTCCTCCAATGGACTTCAGTTTTTCAGCCAAGATATACGCTTCAAGCTCATTGGTATGATGCTTAATATTTTCATCATCCGCAAGACCAGAAAATCGAATGACAGCAAAGCGTTTGGTCGACAAGGAAATCCAAACGACATCTTTAGAATTTGGTTTGGGAAGCGTTTCGAGACTGTATTTTTTTGGCATCACGAATCTAATTTTCCACTTACCCATATTTTGTTCCTGTATCACAGGTGCGGTCATAGCCATTTTTTCGCTGAGCTCGTTTGTAATAGGCCCTGTCATCGCTATTTTTTTGTTTAAGGTGTTATTTCCAAAAATATAATCCGCAAGAATTTTAAACCCCTCTCGTATGGCTTGCTTTCTTTCACCGGAAACTTCAACTTCAGCTAAAATCATAGGAGAATAGTTACGGATTTCGATATTCCCTTTTGACCTCGCTATCTCGTACTCTGGCTGTTCTACAGTGCTCATAATATTACCTGCTAATACCGCTAAGATGATTATTCCTACCACAATTACTATGACCATGTGCACCCCCATTAATCAAAAATCCGTGAGGTCATGACGAATTCTTCAATCATAAAAATATACAATGTCAAGCTAAGGTTTATTTCGCAAATATTCTCTTTCATTTATAAAACTTTGGTTGTAAATTCAATTGCATGATTGCATATTTCATCTTGCAAAGAAATCGTTTTCCGCAACCTCGACTTTATACATTTTTTAGGTTTAGATTTATTATGAATATGTTTAAAAAAGGCCTCTTTATTTTTCGTCGGGACTTAAGAGTCCACGATAATACCGGTCTCATTTATGCGCTTGAAAACGCGGATGAGGTAATTTGCGTGTTTGTTTTCACACCTGAGCAGATCGATAAGAACCCCTACCGCAGTGACTTTTGCCTGCAGTTCATGTTGGAATCAATTGAAGATTTAGAGAAGGAACTAGAAAAAAATGGGGGTAAACTCTTTTGTTTTTTTGATGCGCCGGAAAAGATTGTAGAAAAATGTATCAAGAAATTGGGCGTGGATCTTGTTGTTGTCAACCGTGACTATACGCCTTATAGCATTCAACGTGACAAAATGATCGAAAAGGTGTGCAAACATGAAGACGTCGCTTTCAATAGCTTTGACGATTTGTTACTGCATCCACCAGAACATCTACTGAAAAATAACGGTGACCCCTACACGGTCTTTACACCGTTTTACAGAAATGCCACAAAGCTCCATGTAGACCCACCACAGACTAATTCTTACAAAAACTATTCGAAAAATTGCATCGAATTTGCCAGAGAATATTCTTCATTTAAGACTATTTTACCCTGCCGCCACCCTGCACAAAGTGGAGGACGCAAAGAGGCGCTTAAGATCTTAAATAACTTCGCAAATTTTTCGCACTATGAAGTCGAGCGTGATTATCCGATTAAAGACGCCACCACGCACTTATCTCCCCATCTGAAATTTACAACAGTTTCAGCACGAGAGGTTTATTATGCAATCCAAAAAAATCTCGGTCCCCATCATGCGCTTACACGCTCCCTCTACTGGCGGGATTTCTTTTCCTCTATTGCTCTGCATTTTCCTTATGTCTTTAAAGGTGCATTCCACAGTAAATTTAATCAGTTGTCCTGGGAAAATAGTCCTGCTAATTTTAAATATTGGTGCGAGGGGGTAACAGGGTTTCCAATTGTTGATGCGGGAATGCGCGAACTCAACAAAACCGGCTACATGCATAACCGCGTTCGGATGATCGTTGCATCGTTTCTTGTCAAAGATCTCCACATTAATTGGCAACATGGAGAGAAATATTTTGCACAACACCTAATTGACTATGATCCAGCAGTCAACAACGGCAACTGGCAATGGGCGGCAAGTACTGGTTGCGATGCACAGCCCTACTTTCGCATCTTCAATCCCTGGCTCCAGCAGATCAAATTTGATCCAGAATGCAAATATATTAAGAAATGGATTCCAGAGCTCGCGAATAAAGATCCGAAGACCATTCATAATTGGTACAAGCAAGAAAACCCATCAGAGTATCCTCTACCGATTGTTGAGCATGCGTTGGAAGCAAAAAAGGCTCTTGCTTATTATCAAAATAAAGAATGAAAATAGGGCATGGTTCAAATGCAGGTAACTCTTTTGGATTGCCATGATCACCTGAACGAGGAGTATTTTCGGTCAAAAAAATAAAATAACAGGATTGGCAGGATGGGTAGGATAAGCAGGATACCTTCATTTGAACCAGGCGGGTTTTTCCCTTAAAAAGCTTTACTTGATTAACTTTCAGATTTATCTGTTGAGCAGCCAGATACCAGCGTTAAGGGATGTCGCATAGATGACCCAAACTAAGTAGGGTATCAGCAGAAGGCTTGCTAAAGGACGCACCGGCCAAGCCTTAATGATCGTTAAGCTGAGTAATATGCAAAGCAAAACGATATCGATTAACCCTAAAATAGGACTGCGTAAGGAGAAAAAAAGAAACGACCAGATAAAATTTAGGGCAAGCTGACCACCATAGAGCATCAAAGCAATAGACTGCTGATGCGAATAGTTAGCACGGTAGATTAGCCAGCCAGAAACAGCTATCATCATATAGAGACAGGACCAGACAGGTCCAAATAACCAATCCGGTGGTGTCCATGAGGGCTTGACTAATGTAGGATACCATGTCGAAACGGTTTCCTTTGTCCAGAAGCTTCCAACTATCTCTACAATAAAGCAAAGAACGATAAATACAACTAACGAAATCCACAACTGTTTTTGCTTCATCTGGCCCTCTGTTATTTTTTTGTATTGGTATTCATTCTTCCTGTCATCCAAAGACGTTTTTTTGCAAAAAGTGTGTAAAGTGGTTTAAGGATGATCTTTACAAAAGGGATACGTAGCAAGGTTGAGATGACCAATAGCTGACAGCGTGCGTAAACAGCTGCGAAGGCCGGTATACCTACTAAACAATTCCCTTTAACATCAATAGCGTGAATTTGACCCATTGCTGTGTTATAGTCAATATTGTTATGTTCCAATGGCGCAAACTCTTTTGAAGAGATGTCGACAAATGTTATTTGGGTTTGACTGTCCTTTTTTTGAAGAATGCAAATTTCTTTCTTACAGATTGGACAGTCACCATCATACAGCAACTTTAAATGAGTTCTTGTATCACGGTCTGCTAAAGTTTCTGCCGTGGCTTTTTCAATGATATTCGCGATTTTAGTCAGAAGACATAGGAATAAACCCCAACAAATTCCAATCATGATCCACGTGAGGATAAGTGGATATGGAAAAGTTAATCCTCCTAGGGAAATCCCCGCAATATAACTCAAGGGAGCCCCTAGAAATCCGAATAGAAAAGATGCAAAGTAGTTTTTTTTGATTATTTTTAATGAGTGATTAAGCAAAAGCGCAAAGAGCGGGTAAAGGAAAATAATCCAAATTGGAGGAAACATTTTGGTAGTGTTGACATAATGGATAAGATTCGTTTGTATAAAAAATATTTCCAAAAGGGTTCCTAGTGGTACAGAAAAGACGATTAAGAGTAGGTCTTGAATATACAATCCGATATCTTTAGTTTTAGTGTAGTAGATCTGAAATAAAATCAAACAGACAGCCCCAATTGTTGCTAAAATAAAGTGACCCTGAATACCAAAAAGAACACACCAAAACCAACCTACTGTATAGCAGAGGCTATTAAGCACAGACAGATTCATGGAGATAGTCCCTTTACCAAGGCAAAAATCGATTCACAGTATTTCCACAGCGATTCATCTTCTTTTTTGCTTGATTTGTTTAAATTAAGAATCGTTGTTTTTGCTTGTTTCCGGTCAAACCAGAATTTCCCAGTTGGATAGTCATGAGTCGTTGCAAGCCATAAAATTGTATCAGCTCCTTCTTCTGCAGAGCGGAGTCGTTTGTTTAACAACTTTCTAAAGAACGGCATAGAGTAACGAACTCCGGGGGTATCTGCCCAACCGGGATGCATAGCACTGAATAAGTACTGCGGATATTTTTTCGAAAACAGATCGGAAAGAACCACCTGGGCACGTTTTGCATTTGCATAGCCTGTATATTTATTATAAGAACTCTTTTCAAAAAGAAGGTCTGAAAGATCCAGCTTTTGTAAATACATTCCAGCTGATGAAACAAAAATAATGCGACAACCTTGTCGAAGTTTGCCTAAATCAGCTAGAGCCCTTGTTAAAATAAATGGCCCGAGGACTTGAGAAGCAAACATTTGTTCAAATCCATCTTTGGTGATTGAAAGAGCAGAAGGCATATCACCTGCATTATGAATAAGGAGATCGATCGGAGCTTTCACTTCATTTAGTGCAAAGGAGTATACCTTGTCTAGATCGCCTATATTGAGGCAATGATATTTTGGGCAGAAAACTGAATCATCAGATGTAAAACTATTTTTTAACTTTTCTAGATCCCTCCCTATTAGCTGACAATTCATTCCTTGTTGAAGAAGCGCTTTTGCGACAGCTAAACCAATGCCACTGCTTGCACCTGTCACGATTCCATGATGCCCCGATAAATTGACCGTATCAAGTAGCTTAGGACAGTGCCGCTTGTACCCAGAACGATCAAAGGAGAAAATAATGGTTAAGTCCAGCAACTGATTGATCCAATCTTTCATCGTCATTTAACTAGTTCCTCAGTCTCTAAGCGCTTATTACCCGTGAATATGTACTCTTAATTCTTCGATTTAGTAACGGCAAACACATCTTTCGCGACATCTCCTTGTCGATAAATGTCTGTGAGGGAGGCTTGCGCTTGAGGAAAAACAATCATCTCCGCCACATTCACATGCAATGGCCTGGTAGCGCAATAGACAACAGCATCTGCTATGTCCTCTGCTATTAGTGGGCTAAATCCTTGATACAATTTTTTAGCCTTTTCCTTGTCGTGCCAGCGCACTTCACTAAATTCTGTTTCAACAGCACCGGGATCAACTTCACTGACTCGGAGTGCCGTTCCAACGAGATCAAGACGCAATGATTTGCTGATAGCTCTTACAGCATATTTCGTCGCACAGTAAACGTTTCCGGATGTATAACACCCGTGACCCGCAACAGAACCGATGTTAATGATGTGACCGTGATTTTTTGTAAGCATAAAGGGGAGTGCAGCTTTTGTGACATAGAGGAGCCCTTTGACATTTGTGTCAATCATAGTATCCCAATCACTCAACTTTCCATCCTGGATTTTGTCTGAAGACAGGGCTAGACCCGCATTGTTGATTAAGATGTCTATTTCGATTTTATCTGCTTCCAGTTTTTTAAACGCCTTTTCAACCTGTTCGTGATTTCGAACATCGAGTTGTATAGGGATGCATCGGACCCCAAAATTTGCAGAAAGCTCCTTTGCAAGCGTGTTTAAACGATCCAGTCTTCTAGCTGTGATAATCAAATTGGAACCAAGTTTTGCAAATTGTTCAGCACAAGCTTTGCCAATGCCACTGGAAGCTCCCGTGATAAAGACGGTTCGGCCTTTGACTAAATTCTCCCTGCTATCTATCCCCACTTGGACCTCCTGGATTTTGGACAAAATAAAGGCGGCAACATATATTAAGCTTATTTTTTTAACAACTGTTTCCTAGTATTTCGTATAGGCTCAGGCTGGGGCCAACTCCTTTTATTTGGGATAATCATTGAATAAATTGATGAATTCAAGGTATTTCTTTAGGTAAGTTATGTACCGATACACAGTGGAAAATTAGGATTACATCCATGATAAAATCAGTCATTTGTGCAGTTATTTGTGTAGTCTTTTTGTCCCCTATGGGTTCAACTGTTATGTGTGCTGAGGAAGCTAATACAGTCGTGGCAACGATTAATGTGGGTGTTAACCCGTCTGGAATTGCTGTGACACCTAACAACCTTTTTGGCTATGTTGCCAACAACAACAATTCTGGAATTTTAGGGGCAGATAACGTAAGTGTATTAAACCTCACGAACAACAATCTTGAAACGACCATTAATGATATTAGTTTTAATGCACCTTATACGGTCACAATTAATGCATCTGGGACAAAGGCTTACGTCACTAATAGTGGGAGCACAACTGTGACCATTGTAGATATAGCTTCGAATACTGTATCTAGTACGATTACGGGTTTTGATGGCCCTTCGGGTTTAGTGATCTCTCCTGATGGGACGACGGCTTATGTCAACAACTATGGATCTGCTGGAGGGGTTGGAAGCGGCTATGGGACAACCGTGAGGATTGTTGATTTGTTGTCGAATACGATCATCGGTACGCCAATCACAGTAGCTCAAGCCCCTGCTGCGATGGCAATCACGCCGGATGGGGCATTTCTTTATGTGGCGTGTTATGTGAATGGGAATCCAGGCACTGGGGTTATCAGTGTAATTCAAACAAATGATAACACTGTCGTGGATACAATCTCTGGTTTTTTTGGGCCTTTTGCCATCTCGATCACACCGAATGGAAAACATGCTTATGTCACCAATTTTGGGAGTAACAATTTTTCCCCTGTGGGTACGACGGTTAGCGTCGTTGATTTGCAGAGCAATGCGATTACAGCCACGATTGATCTGGGAACGCAACCTGCGGGTCTTGCGATCACGCCAGATGGTACTTTAGCTTACGTTTCCAATTACAATACCCTTTATCTCGGTCCTGATTTCAGTGACTTAACAGCTGGACAAGGGACTGTGAATATTATTGATACACGAACGAATCAGGTGCTTTCACCAACGATAGACGTTGGGCTATCTCCAGATGCGATTGCGATTGCACCAGATGGCCTGTATGCATATGTGAGTAATTACACTTCCAATACCGTCAGCGTAATTCCTATACAAACCTTTCAGATTGCTGCACAGGGTTGCAAAACAAAAAATAAATTTTTGACACAAACAAACCTCATTAATCGATTAACATGGGTGGCCTCAGGAACTTTATTGCCCGTGAGTTATGCCATTTATCGCAACGAAGAATTGACCGATTTGGCCGGCACGGTGATGGCGACACAACCGTTGGTATTTTTAGATCATAACAGAACAACACAACCAACTTACACCTATTACATTGTCGGGACCAATGCAGAAGGGATTTCATCGATTCCGATCGAAGTCGTGATTTCACAAAAATGTGCACATTAAAACAGCGGGTACTAATGCTTGAGAACCACTAGGTGTTGTAGGGCTCATACGAGATAACATTTGATACCACCTTATGTTGAGTAAATACAGGGCAATCGAACTTAAATCCTAGCAGTGGATAGAATATTAAGTTACTTGATTTTTGAACGCGAAGCAAGCGAAGAAAACGCGAAGATTGTTTTTGTGCATCGAGAGTGCATGCTGAAGACAGATCTTGACTTTACAGAAAAATCTTCGCGTTTTTCTTCGCTTGCTTCGCGTTCTTCGCGTTCAAAAATCAAGTAACTTAATATTCACAAAAAGAGGCTGTTAAAGAGTAATGAAACTTGGATGTTTTTGTGTGTACCCCATGTTTCATTAGTGGACACAAAAATGCACCTTAGAAAGTGTTTTGTTGTTTTGACGGTGGAGTTTTTAGGTGGACGTTAGTAATGAGCATGTTAGAAAAACGTGGCAATGAAACATTGAGGACATTCAAGCCTCATAGATTAAATGCTTTACGGGGAATTCAACTGGATTTTTCGCCCATAGAAAATTTAACTTTACTTTTTTTGTCGATTTTATTAAAAGAAAAATTAAGATACATTTTTTTAGGAGTCTCCTTTGGTTAAGAAAATCGCGCAGCGATTTCTAACAGTCCTGAATATCTAAAAACCTTAAATCGGAGAAAATATGAAAGCATTAGATGTTATAGCTGCAATTTTATTAGTTATTGGTGGTCTTAACTGGTTTCTTGTAGGAGCTTTAGATTTCGACCTAGTTAAATTCATTTTTGGCAGCCTTCCATTGATTCAAAAGACGATTTATATTGTTGTGGGTTTAGCAGCATTTTATCAGATTTTTCAATGGAAAGTTATTCAAGATCGTTGGAAAGCGTAATTCAGGATAGGTAGAGAAATTTGCTACCACAGATTTACAAGATCAGGGCAATTTGTGTATTTTGTACGACCAAGAAAGTATCAAAGTATCTACTGGCGCTTGCATATTACAAAAACTGTTGAGGGCTTATGCAAAAAGTGTATGCAATTTTTGGAGCCACCGGTGGAATTGGTTCTGTGCTGACAAAGCGGCTTTCAGAAACTGGAGACATCATCTACTTGTTGGGTCGAAGCCAAGAGAAGTTAGAACGATTATCTAAAGAAGTTTCTCAACCCTATATGGTTGTAAACGCCACTGATGAACATCTTGTTGCTCAAGCTTTGAAAAAGATTGTAGAGAAAGAAAGGCATCTTGATGGAGTTGTCTCGCTTGTAGGATCGTTTTTCCTGAAGCCTCTACATCTGACAACACAACAAGAGTTTGAGGAGGTAATGAAAGTCAATATTACCTCATCGTTTTGTATACTGAAGCACGCCCTCAGTATTATGGAAAAGGGCTCTATTGTCCTCTCATCCTCAACTGCTGGACTTATAGGGCTTACCAATCACGAGGCAATTTCTGCTGCAAAAGCAGCTGTAATTGGTCTGATGCGCTCTGCGGCAGCTTCTTATGCAACCAAAGGCATTCGTATCAATGCCGTGGCACCGGGACTCACCAGAACACCGCTGACTCAGGCTATTACGAATAATGAAATAGCTCTTAAAGCATCTACGGCCTTTCATCCGCTTGGACGTATCGGAGAGCCAGAAGACGTAGCTGCTGCCATTGTGTGGCTATTGTCTGACGAAAGCGCTTTTGTCACAGCAGATGTGATCGCTGTTGATGGAGGACTTTCATCGATTAAACTCCGGCCGATCGCTTGATCATCCGATAAGATTAATTAATGAGCATGAAAAATTTATAGAGACTAAAATGATTTTTTTTTCCTTTTTTATAATCATGATTTCCATGATCCTTATTGATGGGTTATGGCTAGCCCTGATGCATAATCGTTTATACGTTCCCAATATCGGTCATCTCCTTACTGACGTAATGGCAATTTGGCCAGCTATCATCTTTTATATTCTTTATGGAATTGCCCTTAATGTATTTGTTGTCTTACCTGCCTTGAAAAATAATACGGGATATCTCGAGCTGTTATTGCTAGGGCTGCTTTTTGGAATGGTCACTTATGGAACCTATGATTTGACTAATCAAGTTACGCTTAAAAATTGGCCTTGGGTAGTGACGGTTATAGATATCGCCTGGGGGAGTTGCTTAGCTGGGGTTGTAAGTTTGATTGCGACGTTTATGACTCGTTATTTTTGGTAAACTCCCGGCGATGATCACCTCTACGAGCAGGATCTTCGCCTATCAGTTGACTCTGAAATGGGTCTTACAATAATTTTTGACTTTCTTTTGTGCATCAAATATAAATAAAACCAATTAACAGATACAAAAAATCGGTTAGTAAAAG
Organism: Parachlamydiaceae bacterium; assembly: GCA_037147435.1. Classification (GTDB taxonomy): domain Bacteria; phylum Chlamydiota; class Chlamydiia; order Chlamydiales; family Parachlamydiaceae; genus JBAWVE01. The sequence goes on along the minus strand of JBAWVE010000035.1, from coordinate 3,636 downwards.
AGATGAGATAAATGATGTGAATCAAGCTCCAAGCTAGCCAAGCGATAAAACCAGATAGTTTTATTTTACCAGACATGGCTATCGCTTTTCCACTTCCAACGGTTGCCATAAGCCCCTTATCAAAATAAACAAAAGGCTTTCGATCTTTTTTTGGTGTCTGTTTTTTTATGATTTTTCCGACATATTTACCCTGTTGTATAGCTACAGGCGCGAAGCCGGGAAGAGGTTTTGCATCGATCCCGATAGAGCAAGCAGCATCCCCTATAACAAAAATATCTGGGAAACCCGGAATGGATAAATCTGATTCAACAATTACCCTTTTAAATTTATCGAGGGGGACATCTAAAGACTTTAAGAGTGGCGACGCCTCATTTCCAGCAGCCCAGATAATATTTGACGTTTCAATCAACCGGTTACCTAGCCAAACCCCATTCTCTGTGATGTTTGTTACAAAGGTGTTAAGTAATACTTGGACCCCCATTTTTTCTAAATACCCCTTAGCCTTTAAAGCTAAATCTTTAGGGAAAACGGGTAGAACCTGATCTGTTCCTTCAATCAGATAAATGATGGATTTACAAGGATCAATTTTTTTAAAACTGCCCTTTAAAGAATTGTGAGCTAGCTCTGCGATAGCACCAGCCATTTCAACACCGGTAGGACCTCCACCAATAATAACAAATGTCATAAATTTTTCGCTTTCCAGAGAATCCGTTGCCCTTTCTGCATTTTCAAAGCTCATCATGATATTATCACGGATTTGATTGGCATCGTTAAGACTCTTTAAGCCTGGAGCAAACTGTTCCCATTCTGGGTTATTAAAGTAAGAGTGTTTACTACCAGGGGCTAAAACTAAATAATCATATGAAAATGTTTCTCCATTAGCTGTAATTACCCTTTTATTATGTTTATCTATGCGACTCACATGGGCAAGGAGAACCTCGGCATTGCTTTGATTTTTAAATACATCTCGTAAGGATGTAGCTATGTCAGTGGAAGAAAGCGCTGAAGTCGCCACTTGGTAAAGGAGAGGTTGGAAAAGATGGTGGTTCGTTTTGTCTAGAAGTAAAATGTCAGCATCTGCCTTCTTAAGTGCTTTAAGGACATTAAGTCCAGCAAACCCACCACCTATAACAAGAATTTTATATTTAGGCATTTTTTGCATCTTGATAAAGGGATTAGTTTAATATTGAATCTTATAGTCCTTATCTGCCACATGACCTCGTTCCAGCCACTCTTTGCTGCCATCTTTTCGAGCGATATAGCCATCAATGCTCATTGCTATGTAGACGGAAATTTCTGGTTGATTTTTTTGTATCATATAATCAGTTTTCCTGTTTCGGTATCTCTTGTATTCAGGGTCAGGTTTGGCATTCATTTAAGAATGTCAGAATGCCAAGTTGATCCCTTTTTTGACCCCGTTTCTAGTTTTTGCACTATCTTCAGTTTTTGCATTTCTCCGATTTTTTGCATTTCCCGTATTTGAAGTATGAAGAGTACTCACTAAAAGGGACCTGTCCATTAGGATTCCGTATTAAGGCTTTTACAACTTTTTTAGGGATTGCAGTCCAGTAAGCGGGCATTTTTGCTGCTTGCTTTGGATTCAACATGTAGATGAGGCAAAAGTTAACCTCCCATACTGAAGGGGCCATCGACATTCCTGTGAAGGCACTATGTGAACGATCTAGATAAAGTGCTAGCTCAGCATTAGTTCCTTCATGCTGCGCGACAATTGCATATGGAAGCTGTAAGGGATAAACTGATCTGTAAAGCATGTCTAGTGAAGCTTCTGCACCATTCGCCATGCACCAGGTTGACATATAGCCACCCGGTTGGATGACAGCATTTACTTGTCTTGTGGGTGCGTCAGGATTGGCGGGACTTTCCAGCATTCCCGCTTCATTGACGATTAGTCCATAGCTACCTAAGATAATTTGTGACACTTCTCCATCTATGATTCTAAAGAGAGGATTGCCGCACGTATTTGTAAGCAGTTTAACAGATTCGTCAACCAGTTTAGCATCTGCAGGATTGCCGCTTCCATCCACCCCTTGACCTGTGATAAAAGCCAAATACTGCTCTTCTGTAAAACACAAGTTTTTATCGAGCCCTAATGATATGGCGATTTTGTCAGCTTTTGCTTGTCCTAAAGGTTGGTTAAGTCGACGATGTGAGGAAGTTCGAGTAGGCGCGTATTTCTCTAAGCCCTTCAATCCGGCAGCGCCTCCAATAAAACCGCGCGCTTTATGTGAGTGACTATAAAACGGAAGATCTTTGTCATTTTTAGGAGGATGTGCACTCAACTCGCTAAATGAAATAAATAAAAGACATACTATCAAAACCCGTTGTAATTTATTGATCATTGGTAATCCTGGGTAATCCTGCTTAACCTAGTCTCCACAAAACAAATAGGAGCCCTTTCCAGCGAAGAATTCGTTGGATAAATTTCTGACGGTCCTCGAGTTCCAACTGTAATGGAGGCTGTAATTATCAATCAATCTCTAATCATTTTTTAGACTTATCATCGGGCTTGACACCTTTTCTTACACCTTTTCAGCTTGAAAAAATACTTGCTTTACAATAACGGGTGCAACACCAGCAGTCGACGAGGTGGTCATTGACTAGACCGACGGCCTGCATGTAAGCATAAATAATTGTAGAACCAACAAATGTCATCCCACGTTTTTTTAATTCTTTGGAAAGAGCATCGCTCTCTGTAGTAGAAGTAGGAACCTCTGAAAATAATTTTCTGTGGTTAACAATAGGTTTTCCTGCTACGAAACTCCATAGATAGCGATCAAAAGAACCATACTCTTGCTGAATTTTTAAGAATACTTGAGCATTCTGACGCGCAGCGTAGATTTTTAATCGGTTGCGTATGATAGATGCATCTTGTAGCAGGGCATCTAATTGATCATTATTCATGGATGCAACTTTAAAAGGGTCTAGATGATAAAAGGCTTTGCGATATCCCTCGCGGCGTTTAAGAATAGTCTCCCAACTTAGTCCAGCTTGCGCACCCTCCAAAATAAGCATCTCAAATAAATGCTGGTCATCATGAACGGGAATTCCCCATTCATTATCATGATATCGAGCATAGAATTCCTTGCCAGGTTGTCCACCAAAACAACGCTTTTTTCCATCACCGCACTGTATAGTCATAGCAACCTCTGTCTTTGCAACGTTTTTCAGGGCTTTGTTCAACTGCTTCAACCAGAATTAGCAAGAAAGTCATTAAAGCGACTCTAAACTAATGAGTTATGCCGAAAAGGATAAAGTGGGGCAACCTGGAGTTGAACCAGGGACCGACGGGTTATGAGTCTGTCAGCGATCCTCAAACTACCGCATCTTACAACAGCTGACATCAACCAAAATAGCAGTCTAAAGGCATTTTAGTCTATTCTAATTTTATGTGATATCGTGTGATTTGCTGTCCCTATTTGGTCCACCATTGGTCCAGTGCATTAGGGGCTTTGTTTTGATGCTTTGTCAAGAATGCTCACAATCATTTTTTCTGACACCGGTTTTGTATTTGGACTGGCAGAGTCTAGCCAAAAATCTTTCCAAAATCAAATTATGCCAAATTTCGGCATGGTTCAAAATGGAACGAAAATGGGTAGCACAAAGTAATCAAAAATC
>JBAWVE010000034.1:0-14844 GCA_037147435.1 Parachlamydiaceae bacterium | reverse complement strand
CCGTGGCGAATCTAATTGGTTTTTAATGAGTGTTACCTTCATGTGAACCATGTCCAAAAACGACTCAAACTCCCCGGGACTTGGTGGCTGGTAGAAAATGTTAATCCGATGTTGTCGTTACGCATTATCAAGCACAACGGCTGGTGGAATGAATTTTGGGAGAGTTCCGGTGATCAGTTGGCTGCTTAACCGATACCCCTGAACCGCACCCTAGAATTAGTGTGTCAATATTTGCTCCAAAGACTTCTTGATCTGCTTCTGGATTGATAAAAGACACAATACCCCGATGTTCTGTTAGGCGTATATCGGTCTTAAGCAATTTCGTTATAAGATCTTTCTGGCTCGAGTTCAGGATCTCAATAATATGATTGGGGGTAACTAACAAGTCGCTCGGTACACTAAACAACTCAGTTTCTTCAACCTCTTGAGAATTGTTTTTGAGTAATTCATGGATATCAACACTATCGTCTTTTGCTGTTATTAGCGAATATTTAACAATTTTTAAATCATCTGAAATTGTGACTTTAACAGCATAATGCGAAGTATATTGTGTTAGGCGAGGGGAAAGTTCTGCCTTAGACATTTTTTTTACAGGGTCAAATGTACATCCAGCAACCTGCCCACCTGTACCATACGCTCGAGAAGACAATTTTTCACTAAGAGTGAATAAATCTCGTTTCAATGCTGCATAACTTAACTGAATAGCTGCAGTTACTTTAGCTATTTGATGCCATGTAAGCGGTTCTTTTCCTGTTACTTCAGCTACTTCCTTTTTAATTAATTGAGCCAATGTCGGGGAAAAAGCAAAAACATGGCTGGAGATATCACTGAGCAGATCAGACGTGCTAGCTAATGATGTGAATTGTTCGACCGCTAGGGAGTTGAAGACCTCACCATCGACACTACTTGTCTTTGAGTTTGTTCCGGGCGATAATTCATCATCACCTAAAGTATGATCATGCAAAGATTCATCATCACTGGAAGAGGGTAAATTATTCATAAGACCTCAAATTAATAAACGTTCATAATCATTCAAAAAAAACAATATACTAAATCTAATATTGTATTATAATTATATTTTGATATTTAGTCAAATAAACGAAACAAATAATAGACGAAACAAAAAAACAACTTAGCTTTTATAGTTGGAATAAATCAAGAGAGGAAAATAGTTATTTGATTGAGCACGGTTGGACAATAAGCAAAATGGCCTTTGGTTACATGCAACGATAGCGGTTAGTCCGGAAAGGTTAAACCTAGGTTTAGTTCAAGCTAATTTTTGGCATTGGTAAATAGAAGAATCACCACCGGAAGGAGAAGACCCTTTAACTTGGATTTTCATAACGGATTTACCAATAGAAACATTTCAAGATGTCGGTACAATTATCGAATATTATTCATACAGGTCTAATGTCGCGCTCGCTGTCGTTGTTGCGTAGAGGAAGCTCCGGATAATCTCACGCTTTCAACATTTCATCCCTGTAAGTTTCAAAATTTTCTATGACGGCATTAATTCCCGACTGACTGTCCGCATTTTCACAAGCTCATCATATAACTGGTGTACTGTCTCTGTGTAAAGACGATATGGAAAGGTATGGCGAGAATGGTAGACTTTTCCATGGCTTGGGAAGCGTTTGGTACATGAGAAAAAATGCTTATGGATACGTTCTCAGATACTAATAGCATACTTATGGGTAATAGGATGCGGGCTCAGGCACGACTTTACCCCTACTTTATGAGCACTTACCCCAATCCAAATTGCTGAAATACTAATTTCCATAAATACTAATAAATAATATTTGCATAATAAATAATAAATCCATAATAATAAACATTATTAAGTTTGAATTATAAAAAGGTCGTTAATAAACGATACTTAAAAAATGATGATTCGAGCTATCAATTCCCGAATTTTCAATGGGATTGTAGCTAAGGTTTGTCCTTAAATAAATTATTACAGTGAGGTGTATTATGAGTTCAATACAACCAGGCAGTGGCCAAGACGGGTTAGGTTCAGCAGCAGGTGCAGGAGGGAAACATCCTGTAGAACACCCCAACCTTCCCCACGAAAACCCAGAGCTGGTACATGTCGCACAAGCTGCTCTCAACTTCCATAATGCACCTGAAGTATTGGCGGCCCGTCTTCAGCCAGCCACCGGCCTAGTAGCTGTTGTGAGAGAAACTAAAGAAGAGTTGCAAGTGAAAAAAATGATACTACTATTAACGGATTATAAAGAAAGACCACAGAATCTTTCGGACGGGATGAGAGAATCAATAAAAAAGACGCTAGCTCCAGGTGGTTTGGACGCTCTGAATGAGCAACCTCATTTGGTAGAAGCTATCAATAATTTTCTTAAAGACAACCCAAGTGTGAGACAACAAAATAATAGGAGCTGAGGAACCAGTTAGTCTTTTGCGTTTTATTTGGATCTGATCTATTGTTGGGGAATGAAGAGATTTTTTGGAAGATTTAAAAGTGTGATACGAGTGGCGGTGGCCTCTATCCGTGGATTTAACGAGGACGGATGTTCGGGACACGCCTCTTCGCTGACCTATTATTCGTTGCTCTCGATTGTTCCTGTGCTGGCAGTCGCTTTTGGGATTGCGCGCGGATTTGGTTTTGAGAAGCCGCTAGAGAACGAGTTAAACGCCAAATTCGTTGAGCATCGTGAAGTTGTGCACAATTTAATTGATTTTGCCAATAGGACATTAGAAAACACCCAAAGCGGGCTCATTGCCGGAATTGGCTTGATTGTCCTATTTTGGAGCGTCCTAAAATTATTCAGCAATATAGAGACTTCATTTAATCGTATATGGAAGATTAAGAAATCGCGAACGATAGCTCGCAGTTTCAGCGATTATTTGGCCATGATCTTGTTTTGTCCCATTTTTTTTGCAGCATCCAGTAGTTTATCTGTATTTGTCGTGACGCAGGTCGTCCGTATTTCACAGGAAAGTGGAGTGTGGGAAACGATAAGCCCCATGCTGTATTTTAGCCTTCACCTCTTTCCCGTAATGCTCGCCTGGCTTCTCTTTACAGCACTTTATGCGATTATGCCCAACACCAAAGTGCCTTTAAAATACTCCTTGGTTGCTGGTGTCTGCGCCGGTACAGCTTATCAGATCATCCAGGCCCTTTATATCAAATTTCAAATTGGTCTTTCCAGTTATGGCGCCATCTATGGTAGCTTTGCAGCCCTGCCGCTATTCCTGATTTGGCTGAATATTAGCTGGTGGATAGCGCTGTGGGGTGCTGAGATCGCCTACCATGCAGAAAACGATCAAATCAATGACGCTTTATGGAATTCACCCAAACAAACCGAAGCGGATGCTCGAGCAGTCGGCCTAATGATCGTTTCGGCGTGTATTAAGGCATTTCGTGAGGGATCAACACCACCCTCCCCTCTGGCTCTCTCCCAGCAGATCGGTGCCCCCATGTTTGTGATCCGAAGAATTCTTCAACAGTTGACAGATGCAAGATTATTGACCGAAGTTAATTGGAGAGGAAATGGCGGCGAATACTATTTTCCTGGCAGGAACATCCAAAATATTACCTTAAAAGCCGTCTGCAATGCCCTGGATTCCGCTAGGCAGGACCGCCTAGTGCTCATCTCGAATCCAGAGCTAGAACAGCACATCCAAGCGTTGGGGGAAATGGACAACTCCGAAGAGCGTTCTGAGTTAAATCGTCCTGTTGAACAGGGAGTCTGGTAAATGGCAGACGATGCAATGGATCTATTTTGGGAGGACCTTGATAGCGGCGAAGTTCACATTCGTGACAAGTGGCAGTTTTCCCTTAAATCTGAGTTTTTACCTCACAGCGGCGCTAAGTCCAGTCGGTATATTCAGGAATTTTACATCTTTATTCCCAATTCGCTGCAGATTGACGAAAGAACCTATTCGAAGAACGATTTCTATCTTGATGAAACGAATCTCATCCGTTATAAGACACCGGAATTCTCGTTCGAGCAACTTTTGAATACAGAAGATCACCGCTCCCCGCTTACCCGTGTGTTAACCTTATGCGCAGAGAACGATACACCAGAGACGCGCAAGTTTCTTTCCGATGAGCTCAAGCTGTTAGCTAACGTTGTCCGCAGTTTGCTGAGGCGAGAGGTGAAACAGTTAATTTCCTTGATTGCAGTACCTGAGTTTGCGTCGATGGTTATGCGACTACGCGATAATATCCACCGACTGAGAGATTCCTACAAAAGGGCTGAAGCATCCTATCTTGAGAACTGGAAAGATCCCTTGTATTACAGGCAGATGCTTTATATTGATGAATTTATCAGTGATTCCATTTCCTACTACTTGACAGGACTTTTGGAAAGTGTACGCCTCACTGGCCGTGAATCATACCAAGATGTCGATAAACTGCTTTGCGACTTGCTTTTGGAAGAAAAAATGATTGGCGATACGTTCGTAAAAAAAAATAACATGGGATCAACTGGAAGCGATTCAGCGGAAGGAGAAGGGGTCCTTTATCGATTCGGATTACTAAACAAATATGTCCTGGGAGCACTCCTTCTTTTCACCAGCCGTTTTTCGTCGGCCCAACAATATGAGCAACGGTACCAACATTGGATTGGTAGCCTATCTGCCGCCGTCGCTATGTTCCTCTATTTTTCACTCTTTTTATGGCTCGGGAATGTTTTCGTTATCAATTCGGCACCATTCCTTTTTTTAATGATCATTGTCTATGTCCTCAAAGACCGTTTGAAAGAGTGGATTCGTTCTTTCTCCTATCTTCGTGCCTCTCGTTGGTTTCCGGATTACACAACGGTAATCCAGTCACAGAACAGAAAGAACAATCTGGGAAGCATTGAAGAGTCGTTTTCTTTTATCCAACCCGCTCAACTGCCGCAGGAAATCAAGGTAATGCGTAATGTGGAATTTCATCGAGTCCTCGAAGAGTACCAAAGACCGGAAAATGTTATTTTTTATAAACGCACTGTGACTATGAATCCGCCAACCGTTTCCGGAGCACGGCGTTATGGCCTGAATATTATCTCCCGTTTTAATATTAACCGTTTCCTTCTCCATGCTGCTGATCCCAGTGAATCTCATTTAGCCCTGGATCCCGAGACACGTAAACTGGCTCGTATCCGCCTCTCAAAGGTGTACCACCTAAACCTCATTATCGTCAGCACCACGTTGGAAAACGCCAACTCAGCAGATGGCGCTAAAAAAGTCGAGTACAAAAAACTCCGGATCATCATCGATAAAAACGGCATCAAACGGATCGAACAACCAAAAATCTAACAATCACTGGTGGTTGTGATGAAAACCTGCCCCAGCTTTGCAAAATGAGCGAGGAGATGGTTTTTACGTGAAGCATCCAAACTTAAACCAATATCATCAACAAGCATAATGGGCGTTTCCTGCGAGGCAGCCTGCAGTTGTTCCCACTCAGCGAGACGCAAAGCGGCCGCACAGGAACGCTGCTGCCCCTCGCTTCCAAAAGAGCGGGCCTCCCGATCATTGAGGGAGATGATGAGGTCATCTTTATGCGGTCCCGTCAGCGTCGCTCCTAGCTCCATTTCACGTGGGCGATGACGGCGGTACTGATCGCGGAAGATCTGACGCAGACGTGTAAGCGCTGTCGACATCTCTCCGGAGAAATCATCCCCGGCGCCGTTGGCTTTATAGCACAAATTCATAATTTCGCTGCTTCCTGAGAGCATCTTATAGAGTTCCTGTCCCTGTGCATGCAAACCATTTGTTGCTTCTGCCCGTCGTTTGACAATGTAGGCAGACGAATTGGCCATCTCATATTCCCAACTATCAATCGTACTGGCATTTCGGGCCCGCAACAGATGATTCCGTTGCCGCATGGCACGATCGTAGCGGGTGAGGTGATGAACATAAAGCGGATCACTTTGTTCCAAGAATGTATCGAGTAGTTGCCTTCTCGTTCCGGGAGCCCCTTTAACAAGGGCATCATCACCCGGGTGGATGATCACACCTTGCAACAGGCCTAAAAGGCTATTAAGAAATGGGTAGGTCGTCGCGTTGTGTGTGATACGCCGTTCGTTGCCGCCGTAATATACGCGCAACTTCTGTTCTATGCCATGTTTGATGAAGAACGCTTCGATGCAGAAATGCGAGGCGTGATGCCGCACCAATTCACTTGTCTGCGATGTACGAAAAGAACGTCCCGTCATCAGGAAATAGATGGATTCTATCAACGATGTTTTCCCGTGACCATTAGGTCCGCGTATGAAATTAAGTCCGGGATTAAACTCATATAGCTTTTCTTCGTACAAACGAAAATTTCGTAGATAGATAGCCCTAAGGTGCAAGTTGACCTACTGTTCGTTCAGGCGTAGCGGCATCAATATGAATAGCGGAGAGACTCCAGCAGCCGCCACTGGAGATATTTCCTGATCTGAGATAACTCCCGGTGTAAAAGCGTCTGTAATCCCCAAAGAAACTGTTTCGCCAGTGCTGTGGCGAAGGATATCAAGGAAAAATATGGGGTTGAAAGCGATGTCTAGCCCATCCCCTTGATAATTTGCAGGCATACTCGTTTTACCTTCTCCGGACTCCATACTGTTTGCAGCAAGATTAAGCTCTCCGTTGCTAAAGGCAAAACGTGCGCTGTGGTTGGTTTCTCCGGAAAAAAGTGAAACTTGGCGCAGAAGTGCAATCAATTCTTCACGGTGGAGAGTGACCACTTTATCTATGGAGGGTGGGATAATGCGCTCCACGTCTGGATACTCGCCGGCTAACAGCTTGGTAATAATAGTTGTATCAGCAGTTTGGATGGCGATTTTATCATCCATCAAATAAAGGGTTGCTTCCCCTTCACTCATGAGGTTTTTTTGAGCTTCTTCGATGGCTTTCAGAGGGATGACCCATTGTCCGCTAAAGGAGGGGTCAAGGTTGACGGGCATAAAGCTGCGAGCCATTCTTTTTCCATCCGTTCCGACGAATGTGGCTACACCGTTGCTGATTTTAAGAAAGACACCCATGAGGACGAATCGGTTATCCTCGCGAGAAACAGCGAAAGAGGTGCGGTAAAGGATATCACGCAGCTCGGCTTGCTTCAGTGTAAAATGTGTGGCGCCATCCAAATCCGGAAGGGCAGGAAAGTCGGCTCTGTCCATTCCGTGAAGGCGGAAACGGGAGGAGTCAGCAGAGATTTCTGTGATGTGGCTGCTGTTTGTTTTGAATTCCATATTTGTCGCTGTCAATTCCCGTACAAGTTGAGATAACTTTTTTGCTGGGAGAGTTGTCGCCCCCTCCTCAGAAATCGAAGCTTCTACGCTACAGCGGACGCCAACGGTTAGATCTGTTGCGGTCACAGTAAGCCTCCCATTAGCGGCTTCAATGAGGAGGTTGGACAGAATTGGAATTGCCGGTTTTGCTGAAATGGTAGTTAAGCACTTGTTAATTAAATAGTTAAATTCCTGAGTGGTCATTGTAAATTTCATGATGGTATCCTCGCAATTTTCCTATAAAATACCTTGCCGGCTCTCCCTTGTCAAGCTTTAAAACAGCATTAAAAAAGCAGGGATCCAATCCGTATAATCGTCGCACCCTCATCGATGGCGAGGCGGAAGTCGTTGGACATCCCCATGGAGAGATGATGCATCGGGGCGCCTTCTGATGATATGGCTTTCAGTTCATCGCGGAAATGACGTAAATGCGCGAAGCATTGTCGAATGTTTTTTTCATCGTCTGTGTCCGGAGCCATCGTCATGAGTCCTTCGATAGAAATTCCTTTAAGTGGGAGGATTTTTTCATAGCATTGTCTCCATGCATTAGGAGAGAGGCCATGTTTGGTGAGTTCCCCTGAAGTGTTCACTTGCAGCAAAATTTTTGTTTTTACTTCCATTTCGAGACTGCACTCAGATATTTTTTCCGCTAAATGAATGGTATCAACCGAATGGATCAAGGCAAATTGCCCGACAGCTTTTCTGACCTTGTTAGTTTGAAGAGTGCCAATCAGGTGCCAACGGCAATCGGAAGGTGCACACTCCTTTTTTTGAAGAGCCTCTACGACACGGCTTTCACCAAAGTCATGATGCCCGCATCGGTACAACCATGAGCATTCATTCCACGGAATGGTTTTGGTCACAGCAACCAGAGTGATTTCGTGTGGCGATCTGCCAGAAGCAATGGCCGCAGTAGCGATAGCTTCCTTTAGTTTTGCGTAGCGTTCATTCATATGATATCCCCTAGTTCTCAGAAATGATCCCTGGAGGAAAGAGGCTTGTCAAAAATTTCCTTAAGGATAAGCATATCCCGCGGCGACTTCAGAGTCTTTATAAGGGAACCTCCCCGGGAGGTGCTAGCGCGACGCATCACTTCGTAGTGCTCAGAAGGCTTTGAAGGGACTTCCCTCTTAGCTTTGGAAACCGGTGCCACCACCTTGGCAGCAGACACCTTCTTATGTTTCGGCACCGGTTTCTGTAATCTTTCATCTTCATCATCCGCTTCTAAGGACTCGAAAAATTCCTGCAATGTTTTTCCGTGTTCCTGCGGGGTTGTACTTTGCTTCTGAGCTTCGCGCTTTTTTTTAAAAAACAGCAATCCTGTCGCGCCGAAAACAAAAACAAAAGCAATAAAATCCAGTAAGCTCATAATTGACCCTCTATCAGCCCGCACCCACTTCGTCGGTGCCTATCTGACTATTGACGTTTGAGATCATCTTCAGGGCGTGCAATTGCATTGCGCATCTCGGTATCTGCCTGCATGTTTTGAATGCGCCAGTAGTCCATGATCCCCAACTTTCCGCTACGGAAAGCTTCGGCCATTGCTTGCGGTACTTGGGCTTGCGCTTCAATAAGTTTAGCGCGCATATCCTGCACCTTAGCGATATTCTCCTGTTCCATAGCCACTGCCATCGCGCGTCGTTTCTCCGCTTCAGCTTGAGCAATCCGCTTATCCGATTCCGCCTTATCTGCGCGCAATTTAGCCCCGATATTTTCGCCAAGATTCATCTCAACAATATCAATGGATAAAATCAAGAATGCTGTTGAGGAATCAAGTCCTTTGTCCAAGACCAATTTCGAAATACGTTGTGGAGATTCCAACACTTGCAGGTGAGTCTCTGAAGCGCCAATCGCACTGACGAGCCCCTCCCCTACCCTGGCAATAATTGTTTCTTCTGTTGCACCACCCACCAGCTGTGCAATGTTCGTACGCACTGTAACACGCGCTTTAACATTGATCTGGATCCCATCCTTTGCCACTCCAGTGATCGCTCCACCGTGATTCGGACAGTCGATAACTTTAGGATTAACAGAAGTTTGAACAGCATCTCGCAGATTACGCCCAGCCAGGTCAATCGCTGTGGCGCGGCGCCAATCGAGGGAAATATTTGCTTTATCAGCAGCAATAAGAGCTTGAACGACCTCTGAGACGTGGCCGCCAGCGAGATAATGTGTTTCCAAGTCGTTAACTGAAACGTCTTTCAATCCAGCCTTAAAAGCGGTGATGCGCGCATTTACGATAAGGCGGGGTGGAATCTTTCGAAGGCTCATTCCAATGATATTGAAAAGAGGTATCGGTGTTCCTGAAACAAAAGCCTGGAACCACAAACTGAGAAAGCGACCAATGACACTCACAAAGATGACGACCAGGATTGCCAGAACAATGAGTACAAAATAAAATTCGAGGGCGATTTCAGCAATGAACGGGGTAAAATTCAACATGTCAATTCCTTATTTATTCTTCTTTAGTAACGATGAGGGTGCCGCTGTCGATCCCGACAACGACGATAGAGTCTCCTTTCTCAATCAGAGACCCTCGACTGATAGCATCATAGGGCTTACCGTGAATGACCACTTTGCCGGCAGGACGCAATGTTGTTTCCGCTTTCCCTTTTTTTCCTGGGGCCGGGAAGTCTTTGAGGTCGCCGGCAGACGTATAGCCTGTTTGTTCCCCGCCATAGAGAACGAATCGGTTAAACCCCATGGTCTTCGGGGTGAGGTAGCGCAGGAGAAAAACAATGGCAGCAACGGCAACAAGGAGAGTGCCACAAAGCCATCCCAGCCTTTCTAAAAATGCTTGACCAGCAGCATTTAACGACAGGGTGTCGAATTCAAAGTCCACGGCGCCAACACCGGGGATTAGCATGCCGAAAAGCCCTACCAAAAAGAGGACAATTCCAATGAATCCCAAGAGGCCGAATGTCGGCAAGACGAAGAGTTCTACAATGATGATGCTCACTCCTGTAAGAAGGAGAACGAGTTCGAGCCAGTTAGCAATTTCCAGAGAAAAACTGGAAAGTGAGATCAGAAAAAGGCACAGCACTGCTACGGTGCCTGGCAGGCCAAATCCGGGGGTTGTCACCTCTAGGTAGAATCCAATGATGAGTCCAAGTACAAGCAGCGAGGAAATAAAAGGGGAACCCAAAAAAGCGAAAAAACGAGTCTTCCAATCCATTTGGAAAGAGTCAATAGAGGCATTGGGAATGGTGTCGAAAAAAGGTAGATGAAAGAGTGCCGACTTGGATGCAGGCCACTTCCCCGATTCTTTTTCCGCTTCAGTCAATGGAACGACTTTTGTGGGAGGAACCATGAGATCGGCCACTCCCAGGGTAGTCAGTTGTTCTGCGCTGAGGGTGAGTAGCTTCCCTTTTGGGGACAATAACTTATCCGGATTAGGGGCTTGGGTGCGAATCTGTGAATCGTTATCCAGTTTAACGACGTGACCATCGCGGATGACAAGAATCATGTCTTTATCTACCATGGCTTCAGCAATAAGAGGATCTCGATCAAAGAAACGTGCCCGATTGGCAAAGTCGGTGCGGATGACTGAATTAATTTTTTCCGATGCTGTGGTCATCCCCCCTTCGGTACCCTCGATGACAGGTTCGGCTCCCCCCATGCTTCCATCTTTTGTCACGACAATAAAACGCGAAGAGTAAGCCAGCATAGCGCCTGCGGAGATTGCCCAATTGTTGATATAGGCGACGACAGGAATATCCATTTGGGTATCCAGTTCCTTCAGCGCATCTGAAATGATTTGTGCTGCAAAGACCTCGCCGCCGGGCGTATTGAGTTCAAGAATGACGAATAGTGGTTTAGATTTTTTGTAGTAATCCAGAGCTTTTTTGACATAAAGCCAAGTAGATTGGTTAATGCCCTCAGAATGATCTCCAATAAGGATATGTCCGATGAAATTAGGTCCTGAGGGGTTGATTGTAATGTGGCTTTTAAGTTGTTCTTCAAAAATACTCAACGGAATTGGGGCAATAGCTTTGTCTGCTGCAAATGCGCTCTGCCAAGCGAACAGGTAAAATATGTAGGCAATCAGAATAGCAAGAAAGCGTTTTAACCAATATTTTGTTTCACTAAATTTCATGAAAATAATTCAGGATTAGATCCCTTGTTTCCTCTAAATGTTTTTCTGTATGGGCCAAAGAGACAAACCACGCTTCTTGTTGCATTGGAGGGATATACACTCCATTGGCAAACAAATACCGAAAGAACCGGGCAAAAGCTTCTAAATCACATTGACGGGCATCCGCCGCATCAATCACTTCCCGCCGGCCAAAAAATATCGTAAACATCGATCCCACCTGCTGTACACAGGCATTGAGATCCTTTTCTAAAAACAGCCGCCTGACAGGATCTGTGATCACATGCGTCATGTGCTCGAGTCTATCATAAACCCCATTTTTTTCCAGCAACTGAATCGCTTTGTACCCGGCTTCCATAGCAACGGGATTACCAGATAGCGTTCCGGCCTGATACACCTTGCCGATAGGTGCCAGACATTCCATGATCTCTTTGCGACCCCCAAAAGCTGCGGCCGGGAATCCACCACCGATGATTTTCCCAAGGCAGGTCATATCTGGCTGAATCCCATATAAAGCTTGCGCGCCTCCGAGGCTAACGCGGAATCCAGTAATCACTTCATCGAAAATTAAAAGAGCTCCAATCTTTCGGGTGACATCGCGCAACATCTGCAGAAATTCCGGCTTGGCGGCAACACATCCCATATTCCCAGCAATAGGCTCTAAAATCACTGCAGCAATCGTGTTGCGGTTAGCAGGATGCAGCAGAAACGCCTGAGTGGTCTCCAGATCGTTAAATGGCAAACAGGCCGTATGCTGCACAATCTGGTCTGGAATCCCTTCAGATGTGGACGATGGATTGATTCCCAGGACGCCGGAGCCCGCCTGCACCAAAAAGAAGTCAGCATGGCCATGGTAGTTGCCAGCGAATTTGACGATGATGTTTCTTTTTGTATACCCACGCGCTACCCTAGCGGCACTCATAGTGGCTTCTGTTCCGGAAGAAACAAAGCGGATTCTCTCCATGGAGGGAACGTGTTTGATTATGATTTTAGCAAGCTTTTCTTCCGCCTGCGTGCTGATCCCAAAAGTTGACCCTTTAGCAGTACGTTCTTGTGCGACAGCGACGATTTCCGGGTGAGCATGTCCATGGATCAGAGGGCCCCACGAGCCGCAGTAGTCGATATACCCATTTCCATCAATGTCGTAAACCATATCGCCGACGCCGCGATCGGCGATCATTGGATCAATCCCCAGTCCTTTAAATGCCCTCACAGGAGAGTTCGTTCCTCCAGGAATCATATCTGACATGCTGTCGAAGCACTGCTTGCTTTTGGGTCTTGCTTGAATTGAGATTTCTTGTGATGTCACAGCATGAGGCATAGGAATCTCCCAGAAAATTGCATATTCAAAAACGCACTATAGCAATTCCTCAAGAGGCATGTCAAGCGACATCCTCCTATTTAATTTCCTGAGTGCAGACGCGCCATGGTGAAAAATATTCACTTTAATTTTAGATTGCCGTACCTTACCCATCTCCGCGTCTTTGCGTCTAGGATTCGCGCAGGGGCTTATCCGCGACTTTATCTTCACTTGATGAACACTTACTAAAAAGGAGAAGAGATAGATGGGAAATAAACAGGAAATGACCGTTAAACGCCTCTCCGTCATAGATCGTTATCTAACCCTTTGGATTTTTCTAGCCATGCTGGTTGGAGTGGGCTTTGGGTACGTGTACCCCAACATTCAAACAGTTCTCAATAGATTTCAGTTTGGCACAACAAATATTCCAATAGCAATTGGCCTCATTCTTATGATGTATCCACCTCTTGCTAAAGTTAAATACGAGCGCATTGGAGCTGTCTTTCGGAACTTTAAAATCCTACTTCTTTCATTAGTGCAAAATTGGATTATAGGCCCTGTTTTAATGTTTGCTTTGGCGATTATTTTTCTTCCACACTACCCTGAATATATGGTAGGCCTCATTCTTATAGGATTGGCTCGATGTATTGCTATGGTTATCGTATGGAATGATTTAGCAAAAGGAGATAGGGAATATTGCGCTGGTTTGGTGGCTTTTAACTCTATTTTTCAAATTCTCTTTTTCCCCCTATATGCCTATGCCTTTATTACACTACTGCCTACATTTTTTGGACTAAATGGAATAATTATAAATGTTTCTATAAGTGAGATTGCCTATAGCGTTCTTATCTATCTAGGCATTCCATTTTTTGCGGGCATCCTCACAAGAATCCTTGGAATTAAACTTAAAGGAATAGACTGGTATGAGAAGGTTTTTATACCATTGATTTCCCCGATCACATTGATCTCTCTCTTATTTACAATTTTGGTGATGTTCTCTCTTAAAGGAGAATATATCGTACAACTCCCTGTTGATGTTCTGATTATAGCAATGCCACTAACCGTCTACTTTCTCATCATGTTCGTGCTGTCATTTTACTTATCCTATAAGACAGGTGCCAGTTACGAGCAGTCTGCAACTCTAAGTTTTACAGCAGCCTCTAATAATTTTGAGTTAGCTATAGCGGTGGCAATTGCCATTTTTGGCATCAACTCCGGGCAAGCTTTCGCAGCAGTCATTGGACCTTTAGTCGAAGTTCCTGTCCTGATAAGCCTTGTGCAAGTTTCTTTATGGATTAAAACAAAATTCTTTAACGAATTAAACAGGTAAATGGAGTAATGGTTTACGGAATGAAGCCCAGGGCGAGCTTGCGCAGCCCTGGGTATCTAAAGATCCAATTGCGCTCCCGAAACGGAGTGAAGGCAAACGATCACCGAAACCGATGACTCGATCTCTAGTTCTAGAGGATCAATTAAATAAGTTAAGTCCTAAAAAACCTGCTTTAGGGAGGTCAAGAAAGCCATTATATGTCAGAAAGCAGCCAATCACTATTAAAACACCAAGAACGACCCAATAACCATTCTCCATTACATCGATGGCAATTTTCCTCATTTCCTGAGCAAATCCTAAGCGCAAAACACCCTGAATAACCAGCAAGTATCCCATAAGAGTAATCAACCCGCGCCAATTCAACTCCCAAATAGGGTGCGAGATGACAATAGCCAATCCAATCATCATGCTTATCACTCCAACCACAAATAATAAACCACTAGAGACGATAACTTCTCGCGCACCTACCTCAAATTGACGTCTTCGCAAAAGCCAAATAGCCGCAATAATCAACATGTATAACCCTATAAACTTAGCAAAGAATATGGATAATCCCATTTTGTGTCTCCGTAGAAGATTTTTTGAAACAATGCATTACTTCATGAGAAATGACACAACAGAAAGTAATTTGCAAGAAAAAAAAGGACGCAAAGAACGAGCAGCTGCGGAGGGCAATGGACGAACGCACATGGACAAATGGGCAAATAAGCAGTTGCCACATTAAGAAGCAAAAAAGTGCTTGCCCCTTTGTCCATTGCTGTTCGTCCATGGCTGCTTGTCCATTGTGTTCGTCCATGTGCGTTCGTCCATTGCCCTCCGCAGCTGCTCGTTCTTTGCGCTCGTTCTGTCCAGGCAAAAAAAAAGCCCCACCGGTTACCCGGAGGGGCGAAAGAAAAATCTG
>JBAWVE010000033.1:0-15018 GCA_037147435.1 Parachlamydiaceae bacterium | reverse complement strand
TTTGGAGTGCGTGCGACTTGTCGCCGCTCTCATATCGCTCGACTTGTCGAGCTCATAGATCAACAAATCTCTAAAAGAACGCACGCTTTTAGACTCTTTTAGATTCTTGAACTCGACAAGTCGAGCGATATGAGAGCGGCGACAAGTCGCGCGCACTCCAAATTTACCGCGCGCTCAAGTAGGTCACAAGCATGCGAAGTGAGATGTGTAACCAAAGAACGATATGAATAACTTATTAGAACAACTACACGATATTGAAGGGGTGGATCCTATCAGCTGGTGGCCCCTGGCTGTGGGGTGGTGGGTCTTGATCGCTTTAGGAGTATGCCTTGCTGTTGCGCTGGGATGTTTTGTTGTGTATCGGCTGGCATTTGTCCGCAGCTGGAAAAATGATACCCTGAAAAAGCTGGCGAAACTGCAGGATAACCTCTCTGAGACAACGGCTCAGGAAACAGTCGTTCTCCTTTCCGAGTATTTGCGCCGTATTGCCATTCGACGTTTCTCTAGAAAAGAGTGTGCCGCGCTGATGGGAGAAGCGTGGTTGAAGTGGCTTACTCTAAAAGATCCCAAACAATTTGACTGGGAAAAACAGGGGACGCTTCTGATCGAAGTCCCGTACGCTCCGGTGAACCGCAGTTTATCGCTCTCTGCCACGCACCAGATTAAAGATTTAATACATGCAGTTAAACAGTGGATTAATTAATGTTTCAGTTTTATTTTCCGTGGTTTGCCTTACTTCTTCCCTTGCCCTTTCTTGTCAGACGACTTTTCCCTGGTGCAAGCAAAGCGGCTGATGTATGGGTTCCTGAAATTAATTTTTCCGCGCCTCAACGTCTGAAAAATATTTTCCCCACTCATCACGCAGTGCAAAAACAATCGAATCCCTCCTTGATGATCCTCCTTTCCCTCGCATGGATTGGATTGGTTGTGGCTTTGATGCAGCCGGAAAAAGTGGACCAATTTCTCCAGGTGAAAAACAAGGGGTATGATATCATGCTCGCTGTTGACATTTCAGGTTCGATGCAAGCTGTTGATTTTTCAACACAAACTAAAATCATCAGCCGACTGGATGTGACGAAAGAGGTTGTCGGTAAATTTGCGTTAGGAAGGCAAGGGGATCGCGTCGGACTGGTGACCTTTGGCGAAAAAGCTTATCTTCACGTTCCTCTTACCCTCGATACTCTGTCCGTTAGCAAGATGCTTAATGGCGCCGTTGCAGGGATGGCCGGCAATGCCACAGCCATCGGCGACGCCATCGGCCTGAGTGTCCGCACGCTGCGAGACCGCCCGGAAGGCTCGCGTGTCCTTGTGCTGTTGACCGATGGCGAAGATAATGCCAGCAGCATCCCCCCTTTGGAAGCAGCAAAGCTTGCCAAGCAGTACGGCATCCGCATCTATACCATTGGCGTCGGAAGAAATGGCCCGGTGCCATATCCTACGAGGTCAGGAGGGTATGGAATGATTGAGGTACCAATAGATGAGAAACTACTCAAGGAAATAGCCCTCATGACGGGTGGTAGATACTTCCAGGCGACCGACAAGCAAGCCTTGGAATCAATTTATGGAAAAATTAACCAATTGGAAAAAACAGAAGCGAATGAATCTGTGTATTTGATGCGGGAGCCTTTGTACTATTACCCCCTGGGTATGGCAATGGTCTGCCTGCTATCGCTTGCATTATGGGTAGGCATCAGGAGGGTTGCACATGGATCTTAGTCAATTACAGATCGATCTTAGTCAATTCCATTTTGCCCGCCCTCTCTGGCTGTTGTGTGGGATCGCTGTCCCCTTGGTATGGATCGTCTTTTATTTATTTTATCAGACACACCACCCTCTCCATCAACTGGAAAAGTTTATCGATAGCCACCTTTTGCCCTATTTGCTGAGAAACCAGACGACGAAAAAAGGTTCAGTATGGAAGGCCTTGTTCTTGTGGTCTATTGTCTGGGCTTGCCTCACCATGGCTTTGGCGGGCCCCAGATGGAGTTTTCGTGAAATGGAAACCTTTTCGAGGGATCAAAGCCTGGTTGTCTTGCTCGATCTTTCGGAATCGATGAATGCCACAGATGTCAAGCCATCCAGACTTGTCCGCGCAAAGCAAAAGATTGAAGACATTATAAATAGTGCCAAAGGAATCAAAATCGGACTCATCGCTTTTGCCGCCGATCCTCATATGATGACTCCGTTAACAGATGATCATGAGACGATCCGCCATCTGTTGCCGTCCCTTGGAACCGACTTAGTTTCTGTGCAGGGGAGTCGGCTGTCTCCAGCCTTAGAGATGGCTTCTATGATGTTAGAGGCTGAACCGGGCAGCAATAAAGCCGTTTTGGTGATCAGCGATGGTGGATTCGAAGATGCGAGCGCAATTTCGACAGCAAAAAAAATGGCCGGAAAGGGAGTTGTCATCCATGCCATGGGGGTAGGGACCCTTGAGGGAGCCCCTTTGCAGGACCATGCTGGAAGTCTGATCAAGAAGAATGGAGCGTTGATTGTTTCAAAGCTGGAGAAAGATAGGCTTAGCGAGATTAACAAAATAGGAAATGGCCGCTATCTTGAAGCCAGCTATTCTGATCATGACGAGTCCTTAATTATCAATGAACTTGAAAAACGGGCAGAAGCCCAAGTGGAAATGGGTAAGAAAAATCGATTTTGGGATGAACACTTCTATTTGTTGATCCTTCCCATTTTGCCAATACTTTTATGGTGGTTTAGAAAAGGACATGTCTTCGCCCTGATACTTCTTTTTCTTAGCCCCGTGTGTGAACTCAAAGCCAATACAGCCTCTGACTACTTCCAGAATCAGGAAGAACGTGGAAAACAGGCGCTAGATAACGACGACTTCGAAAGTGCAGCCGAGACTTTTCAGGACCCTTACAGAAAGGGGGTAGCTTATTACAAAATGGGAAATTTTGTCGAAGCGGAAAAAATGTTCCGCCAATCAACCCGCCCAGAAGTAGCCGCAAGTGCTATGTATAACTTAGGTAACACTCTCGTTCAACAGAATAAACTTAAAAAAGCCGTCACTGCTTATAAAGATGTCCTAAAGAGGTGGCCCGACCACACAAGTGCCAAAGAAAACCTTGAGCTTGTTAAGAAAATGATGGAAGAGCAAAAACAAGACTCTTCGGACTCAGATTCATCCGATCAGAATAAAGACCAAGATGACAACGAATCTGATTCTGAGAATAATGAGTCAGAGAATAAGGATAAGCAGGATCGTCAAGACTCTGAAGACACTGAAGGCTCCGATGATAAAAAGCAGTCAAAGGAAGATGACAATTCACAGGGGCAGCAAGATGAGCCTCAAGATAAGCCTCAAGATGAGAATCAAAATCAAGAACCCCAACCGGAAAATAACTCAGAGGGAAATAACAACGAGGATTCCGATCAGCAAAAGGATGAGGGATCTGATGGAAAAGAGATGAATGAAAATGAATCCCCACAAGAAAACGATCAAAACACCGCAGAAGCAAAAGAAATCAACAATGCTAAATCACAGGAAGATCAGGATGCCGATCTTTGGTTGAACCGGATAGTCAATGATCCAAAACCATTCTTGAAGAATAAATTCACTATCGAATCGAAAAATAATGGCACAACGCAGGGAGTCGATCCATGGTAAGACAAATAATTTTAATAATCCTGCTTTTTCCTTGCTTTCTTTTTGCAGGGGAGTTTACAGCCAGTGTCAGTCGTAATCACGTGACTTTTGGAGAGGGTCTTACCTTAACACTGGTCCTTAAAGGGGCTGCTGCGAAGGACACTCCGTCGATTAGTGCCTTGAAAAATTCCTTTATCATCAATTCACAACAGCAATCCGCCAATACCATGATTACCAATGGACAGGTTTCTTCAACAATTACATGGAAACTTGTTCTGATCCCAGAAAAAGAGGGAGATGCTGTCATCCCATCACTTAGTATTAATACGTCTGAGGGAACACTCACTACAAAACCCATCACCATTCGCGTGGTTAAAGGAACCTACTCTGCAGATACGGCAGAAGAAGAAGATTCCCTCGGAGTCTCCGTCGCAACCGACGTGGGTAATGCCAAACCTTACAAAAATGAACCGTTCGTCTTTTCCGTTAAGCTTGCTTCTCAAAGCCCTTTAGCTAACGTAAGCATGCAGAAAATCACTATGGAAGATGCCCTTGTCCAAGTTAATGGCGAACCCAAAGTGTCTAAAAAGGTTGTCAATGGGTTGAACGTCGGTGTCATCGAATTCAGCTACCTCATTACGCCCACCAAAGCAGGGCCTTTGAAAATTCCTTCGGCGATCATTCAGGGCTGGATTCAGGTCTCAGGAAATACGCGTTCCGGATCTTTTATGGATGATAGTTTCGACCCCTTTTCCATGATGCTTGGATTTAATCGCACGCAACCTTTTACATTAACTGCCGAAGGGGTAACTGTAGAGGTTCAACCTGCCGTCGCAGGAATGATCCCATGGCTGCCAGCAAAATCGTTAAAAATCGAGGAAGTGTGGGACCCAGCCCAAACGTTTCAGGCAGGCGATCCTTTCTCCCGTGGATTTAAAATCGTGGCAGAAGGAGTTCAATCCAGCCAATTGCCCACATTAAACGATCTTCAAATTAGCAGTCCGTCATTTAAAATGTATGCCGATAAACCAGAGCTTGGAGACGAAGTTAATGAGGGGCATATCACCAGTTACCGAAAAGAACAGTACACTTTCATTCCCCAAAAATCAGGAACCTTAACGCTTCCTGAAATTTCAGTGACCTGGTGGGATGTGACAAAAAATGAGAGGGTAGTCACCAAAATTCCCTCTCGCTCAGTGCACGTGATTCCTGCTCTGCAACAAGTGAGTTCATCAGAACATGCGGCAGCAGAATCTGTGGTGGCACCTTTCGAAATGCCGCCCACACAGCTTCAGGGAAATCCCATACTCTACACATCAATCGCAGGGTTGGGGTCGCTGCTTCTGGGTGCCGTTCTCTGGGGCATAGCCCTCCAGAAAAAAATCTCGCGCCTTACAGCTGTGCCGGTGATGTCTCCGCCCGCAAAGGTAGTCCAAAAAATCGAAGTGGGTAAATACGCCCCGCCGCCAAAAGCCAACAAGGCAACGCCTGTAAAAGACAAGAATGAGAAGCTGCCTAATTTGAATCCCACTTGATTCAGAGATGTTGTGAAAAAATTAGCTTTGCTCAACTGCACGAGGATAATCTTCGGTCTATAAATAAAACCACAGGAGAAGTAGGACAATTTTGGGCTTGCCGAAGATTGTCCTACTTCTCCTGTGGTTTCACTTTCCGAGGCAAGGACAACTTGCCGCCCGAAGGTATCCTGCTTATCCTACCCATCCTGCCTATCCTGTTATTTTATTTATAGACTGAAGATCCTCCTTGTGCTGGAGATTCTTGCCTATCTTGTAAACTTCTGACCGAAAAGATGATCAAGGCCAAATATTCCACTCCTAATAGCTGCCGGTAAATAAGTTTAATTGAAAATATTATGCTGTTATGTGTATAATTAAAAATATATTTATACTAAATTACGTTGAGGTTTTTTTGATATAAGTAATTGACGTCTAAACTATTAGTAGTGCTTGTTTAGTGTGTGTATTTTTTTTCGTGTGAAAAAATTGGCGGTAGATGTATGGATTCTCATGTAAGAGGACCTGGTGAGATTAATGTCCGATATATAAAGGATTTACTTCTCGGCTCAACGGTAAATGAGAATAGTTTAACTTTTGAGATAAATGATGGTGATTACTGTAATATAATGTCTAAAATTTTCAATTTTAGTACAACAGAAGATCTAAAGTCGATATCACTTGAGCAATATGAAGTCCAGCAAATTCTTGATTCGCCCACCATGGGTTTTTCACCTACGGAAAAGGAAGAAGTTTTAAATAAATTTTTACCTACAGTTGAAAAAGTGAAGGATGCGGGTGAATTGGTACTAAGTGTTCCGGTTCCTAGTACTGAATCTCTATACATAGCCTCCAAACAAACATCTGTTTGGCAACGACTAGTTAACAAGTTTTTTTTACCAAGTCAAATCGAGAAACAAATAAAAAAAAGTTTAGAATTAGCCTTAAGATCCAAAGACGTAAAATTTAGCGATAAGGATGTGAATACATTGGCTCTAGCTATATGTAGAATTGTAAATGATCGAAATGTCAGAGGGTCAAAAGATGAAATTAATCTGCGATCAGGGACTAGCAGAGGAATCGATATAGGTCAAAAAATACTCAGTGTAGACTTCAAGAAGACACCCAAAGGTGAATTTGAAATGACCATCAATCACGATGATTCTTCAAAATGCAATTGCTGGATAGAGATGCTGGATGAAAACCAAGTGAAAGTGACTATCGATATAAATATGCCGTTGGCCGAGGGGAGTTTCAAAAAAGTGTTCTTTGCAATTTCATTTCTGCTTGATCCTATAAAAAAAGATAGGGATATGCATTCTGAACGCAACGTCGTTGCTCGCTTTAGAGAAAAACTAGACGAGGGTGAATTAGCAACCAATAGAGCATTATACGCAATTGCCCCAGCTGTCATCGCACATCCAAGTAGGCCTTTTTTGCCAGATCCACAGGGTCTTGTGGATTCGAAAGTAACGACAGGCATATACTTGGGGCGTGATTTAGAGACGGTTATGAAAGAGGATTTATATACCCCAGAGCAAATGTGGTCTAAATTTATACCCCTTTGGATGGGTTTAGAGTTGATTCATCAAAATAATTGGGTTCATAGAGATATAAAACCGGCAAATATTCTTGTGCCAGAGAATGGGGTATTTGTATTCGTAGACTTTGGTTTCTCTCAGAAAATAGGTAGGTCTTCATTTATACAAGAATATTCTTGTTGGGATTTAGCATCGCGCGTTGGTCTTGTGCTTCCTTTTACAGACGTTTACGGTCTTGTGATGACGATGTGTAGAAAGTATTTCAAGGACTTTAAATCTCATCTCTTAGGTATGGAGTCACCCCTTGAATTAACAATTTATTCCCAGAATGAGACAATTAAAGAATTTTATGAAAATATCTCAGCTCAAAAAGATTTAAGTGATTACTTTAAAAGTGATTCATCTATATTAAAAGTATACGTTCCAGATCCTGAAATCAAACAAAACAGAGAATCGTTTAAGCTCAGTATTAATAGGATTGCTATCGACATTTCTAATAAATTTAAAAATATACAGGATGTCAATAAGCAAATAAAAGATTCTGTCGATAAAAAGAGTAAAAAGTATGTAACATTAAAAGAAAATTACAGAACCCTGTTAACTGGTATGGAAACGTTGATAAATCGGCGTATTGCAATATATAGTTTATTTCATGAGAAACAGGCTGAAACAGATAAAAGAATATTGCACACCGTACTAGATTTACAGGATGAATCTTTAGGATTATTAGATAAAAAAATATCAGAAAAATTACTAGATGATAAATTAACTGTCGAACAGAAAAAAAGCTTGTTATCTGCAAAAATAATTTTTCTTATGCAAAAAACAATGACATCGATACTTCGAAAATTAAGAGATGATAATGATGAAATATTTACCTATATTAAGGGTAAGCTCGCTGGTTTAAAACCGGGAGATGAGCTTGCACTTTCTAAGGAAATTAGTGAAGAGTTAAAGCCAATAAATGCAGCTGATGTACAAAATCTCCTGCAAAATACACAAGATCAGATGAATGAATTAAACAGTCAGATCACTGCTCTCAAGTCCAAACAAAAAAAACGTAAACCTTTTACAGAGCCACCCTGAAATCGGCTAAGTATATGTGACCTACATCCTGCCTATCCTGTAAAACTCCCTCACACAACACGCCGTCGCACAAATGAAGCCATTCTGCAAAATTCTGACCGAAAGTTTTCACTGTGAAGGTGATCAAGGCCCGTCTTGATTATGTCTTCGTCTTTCATTGATATTTTTTATTTTCACATTGTGTTTACAATCAATATTATACGTCTAAATGACTGATGCAGGCGTCGGCTTGTGTTGACCAAATAGCTTCTGAGCGTGTAATCTGTGGCCATTTCTTATATTTTCTTAAAGGAGAATGATATGTTCAATAAGATGCTGAAAAATGTTTCGACAGGTTTGTTTGCAGGCCTGCTCCTGAGTGCGTCATCGCCTGTGTTGGGCAATGATGGCTACTCATCGTTTTGCGATCCTTGCGCGTGCGCGGATCAGTTTTGGGTCGATGCCGACTATTTGTACTGGCAAATTAAAAATTCACAGGATCCAGTTGTTTTAGTTTCTGAAGGCGCTACAGCAGCGACTGCAACTCCTGTAATTGGTGGCGGATCTGTTGAGAATAACTGGCGCTCAGGCGGCAAGTTTGGTCTTGGTTACTGGTTTGAAGAGACACGTCATTATGGCGTAGAAGCTAATTACTTCTTTCTAGGCAAAGACAATAGAAGCAAAACCGTCTCCACTGATGGTTCAATTGACTCTAACTACCTGATCGCTCCATTCATCGATGCGACGACCGGTTTGGCTGTGATCGATAACTATATTGCTTTTCCAGGTGATTTTTCCGGTACAGCAACACGTAAAGTTAATAACTGGATGCAAGGCGCTGAACTGAATGGCCTCGCTGTTTTCCCTTGCGACTGCTCACTCAATTTCAGTGCATTGGTTGGCTTCCGGTTTTGGAATTTCGATGAGAATTTGGCATTCGATACAAGCAGCCCATACGTTATTGGCACGCCTGGCGTATACGAAACATACGACAAGTTTGATGTTCAGAATAATTTTTACGGCGGTCAAATTGGTGCAGGCGTAGACTACACATACGACTGTTTCTCAATCAACGCGAAAGTAAAAGTAGCTCTTGGCGCAATGTGTGAAGAACTGAACATTTCTGGTGTTACATTAACAAATGATTTCAATGGTTTTGGTACTGTTCAAGAATTTGCCGGTGGGTATTTTGCTCTGCCGACAAACATCGGACACCATAACAAGACTAATTTCGCTGTCATTCCTGAAGTAAGCATCAATCTGGGTTACCAGGTTACAGAGTACTTCAGCGTGAAGTTGGGTTATTCATTTATGTATGTCAGCAACATGTTGTGGGCTGGAAAACAGATCGATCCTGTGATCAACTCGACTCAGTCAGTTGAATACACTTCTGATCCCGCAGCTACGCTCGTTGGCGTGGCAAGCCCAACGGCTTCCCTAAAGACTTCAAGTCTTTGGACACAGGGTGTTAACGCAGGTGTCGAGTTCCGTTTCTAGTTAGAACTCCGCGTCTAATCTTCGGTGCGATCGCCTGATCGCACCGAAGTTTCTTTTTTACTAAATTTCTCTCTTATTCTCCGCGGTGCTGGTTTTGTTTGTAGATATCATTTGCTTCGTCCTGACCTGGATTGACAGGGGCTGGAGGGAGATATCCGGGATAAATATAGGGCGAGGGCGCGCTGTATTGTTGTGGTGCAACTTGCTGTTGTTGATTCTGTTGATATTGCTGTTGTTGATTCTGTTGATATTGCTGTTGTTGATAAGCAGGAGGTTGGTATTGTTGTTGATACTGTCCCTGTTGGTTATAGTTGGAAGCGGTTGCTGCATAGCTGCTTGCAATGCTAAACACGCCAAGTAGCATAAAAGCTAAAAACGACTTTCTTTTGTTCATGATAATACTCCTTTATTGATGATATAAAGTTTCCCGAGCCTGCTGATCACAAGCTTATGTATTTCGGAGTATAGGTTTCCCCATAATTAAATCAAGAAAAACAGGGCCTTGATCACCCTTTAGGTCAACCAAACCGATAGGCGATGATCACCTGAACGACGAGGATTTCGGTCAAAAAAATAAAATAACAGGATAGGCAGGATGGGTAGGATATGCAGGATACCTTCGGTCGCCCAGTTGTCTTTACCTCAAAAAGTGAAATATTCGGAGAAGTCGTATCGTCTTCGGCAAGCCGAAGACGATACGACTTCTCCGAATATTTATTTTCTAAGGCAAAGTTCAACTGGGCGACCGAAGGTATCCTGCTTATCCTACCCATCCTGCCTATCCTGTTATTTTATTTTTTTGACCGAAATCCTCCTCGTTCAGGTGATCAAGGCCCGGAAATCCTTGCCGAATTTCCCTCATTCCAGTAAATATGATGTTATATACTGAAAATCTATTTTTACAGGATGGTCGACAATGAAACACGTACTGGCGTTTTTTTTCTTTTTAACTCTTTCTATACAACTCCATGCTCAAGAAAGCATTGTTGGTTTTTGGCAAACGATTAACGAGGCGACACATAAAAAAGAAAGTGTTGTGGCCGTCTATGAATATCAGGGACAATATTATGGAAGATTGATTCTTTCATTTAATGAGGACGGAACAGTGGCAGACACCTTATATGAACCACAACTGCGTGCACCGGGAGTGATTGGACATCCTTATTATTCCGGAATGGACATCATCTGGGGCTTAAAATTTGATGGTAAGAAATTTTCCGGCGGCAGCATCATCGATCCAGAAAAGGGGAATATTTACGGCGCCCAATTATGGAGACAGGGGAGTGATCTTATTGTAAGGGGGGAACTCCTGATTTTTGGTAGGAACCAGAAATGGCCGCCAGCTACTGACAGTGATTTTCCTGCAGGATTTCAAAAACCGGATCTGGCTAAATTTGTTCCCATCATCCCTCGAGTTAAATAAACCTACTAGAAGTTGTAGTTGACGGCGGCGACAGCGGAGATAAAGCGTTTGCTGTTTCTTCCGGCAAAGGTGAACCATGGGCCGACGATAACCCCAATTTGTTCGTTCCAGTTGTATTCAATGGCGGGTGCCAGGCTGAACTGGAGTGATTGAAGGGCTATATTCGGACTTTGAGTCCTTCCAGAGAAGCGTTGTTTATCCGAGTAGGATGCCTGTAAGTCGCAAGCCAGCGTCCAGTTTTTTGTGACCGTATATTCACCCGACGTGAGTAAAGTGTGGGAAAATCCGGGATATACTGTGCCCTTTGTCGTCGCATCACCTCCATAAACATTAAACCCCCTGACATGAACTGGGGCGGAATAGGTCGATGATAAAAACAATCGCCCTCTAAAAAAGCGGTCATTTTTAAACTTGAATTGTTTTGAGAAGCAAATACCGACTTGCGTTGCAAAGGATCCCTCGCCTCCGATGTCTGTCCTGTATTTCCTGGGATTAAGTTTTTGATAACGTCCTGTGGGAAACGTTTCCTGGATAGTGAGTTTACATAGCGCGACGTCGTCGCCTGGGTCCAGTTCGAAGAGTTGAATTCCAAAACCGATGGGTAAATCGCCAAATGAGACGCCAGAAGCTCCCTTGGTCCAGCCGGCAACACTTTCTATAGTGCCTGAGAAATCGATGTTTTCCACTAACCCGAATTTATAAGTGAACTGGGGGTTGAGGCGGTATAGATGGGGGACGGAACTTTGATTCCATTCTTTATTGTACACCCCGTTTGTCACTTTCCAAAACACGTATGGTTCGACGTTTCCAACTCCTGGAGGAAGGGTGAATGCCGTAGGAGTCAGAAGGGGGCCGGTGAACCAGGGTGACTTGGAACCCGGTTCGGCAGGGGTGGAGCTTCCGTAGCAAACCGAGTGAGTTAACAGAAGCAGGGCTAGGAGATTTCCGCAGGCGTAAACAAATTTATTGATGGACAGTGCCAAAATAACGGTCTCCAAAATCGCCAATACCTGGGACGATGTATTTTCTTTCATTCAGGTGGTCATCCATTGTAATCATCACAACATTGATTTTAGGAAATTTATGATTGAGGACTAAAAGCCCTTCTGGAGCCGTACAGACGCAGGCGATGATGACATTTTCTTCCTGTACACCACGTTCCTTCAGTAGATTAAGTACCATTCCAAGGGTGCCGCCTGTTGCAAGCATGGGTTCTGTGATGATGACATAACTATTCGGTCCAAGCGCTGGTGAAAGCTTCATGTATTTAAAATCTGGTTCGGCCGTCAGTTCATTACGTTGGACTAAAACCTTATTGATCGGTGCTTGCGGAAAGAATTTTTCGAATTCTTCCAGCAGGGCATCTCCTGAGCGCATGACAGACAGAAGATTGATATTATTTGCTAACTGCAGTCCAGTATAATTGGCAATAGGAGTTTTGATTTCTGCATGTTTTGTAGGGAGGTTATCCATTACCTTTGCTGCAAGAAGCCCTGCAAGGATGTTGGCTGTTTTACGGAATTCCTGCATGGTTGTATTGACATCCCTTAATTTTGTCATCAAGAGAGTTTCGCATTTATTTGATTGAAAAGAGCCTCGAACGATGGGGAGGAGTTTTGATAGGGCCCCGTCGTTGTTTCTGTTGGCATGAATATCTTCTAACATGGTTTGAGCATCCGTTATATTGTTGGCAATTAGCTGAGGGCTTCCATAACTTATTAATAGCATGGTTCCTATAAAAATCAAAGAAAAGAACGGGTTCTTGCTCATGAAAGATTCTCCTTGTGTAGGTGATCATCGCCAAAAAATAATGGTTTTGTTTGTTCGATTATGTTACACTATTATCGCTTATGGACGAATCACAAAAGAAATTTAAGATTGTCACGCTGGGCTGCCGTACCAACCAGTACGAATCGCAGGCGTATCACGATCAACTGATCACATTAGGATATTCAGCTGCTCAAGAGGGCGAGACTGCCGATGTCTGCATCGTCAATACCTGCACTGTAACTGAATCGGCTGATAGCTCAAGCAGACATGAAATTCGACAACTGGCACGGAAACACGCTGGATCAAAATTAGTCGTCACTGGTTGCTTTGCTGAGCGTCAACCCGAATTGGTTAAAGAGATTGAAGGGGTGACACATGTGGTTCAAAATAAAGAAAAAGAGAATTTACTGGCTTCTGTCTTTCCCGATGTCGAGCTTCCAGAATTTTCCATTAAACGATTCGAATCGCATACTAGAGCTTTTGTCAAAGTGCAGGATGGCTGTAACTCTTTTTGCACCTATTGCATTATTCCCTATGTTCGCGGACGCTCCCGCTCAAGAACAATCGATGAGGTGGTCAAAGAAGTCGAAGATTTAATCTCTAACGGATTTAAAGAAGTTGTCTTGACAGGGATCAATATTGGAGATTTTGATGGAAATCGTCCCGAAGGGGAAGAACCCCACCGGCTTGTCGATTTAGTCCGGGCTGTCGATCAAGTGCCTGGTCTTGAGCGCCTGCGTGTCTCTTCCATCGATCCAGATGAAATCGATGATGAACTCATCCATGCACTGATTTCTGGAAAACATACATGCAAATCCATGCACGTTGTTTTACAATCCGGCTCCAACGTAATTTTAAAACGAATGAATCGCAAATACACCCGTCAAATCTTCTTGGATACAGTCGATCGCTTGAAAAATGCGTGTCCCACATTCACATTTACAACAGATATCATCGTGGGATTTCCCGGGGAAACAGAGGAAGATTTCGCAGATACTTTGTCAGTTATGAAGGAAGTTAAATTCGCCAAAGTTCATATGTTTCCCTATAGCGAACGTCCAAGGACACGTGCAGCCCTGATGCCAAACAAAGTGCCGCAGGAACTAATCAAAACCCGCAAACAAGAAGTGCTGCGTATGTCGGAGCAGTGCGCCTTTGAGCTGCGCCACTCCTATGTGGGTGAACGGGTAACAATCCTCACAGAACGCGGCGACAAAACGCGCCTGGGTGAAATTTCGGGACACACGGATAATTTTCTCATGGTGTGGATTCCAGACTCAGGCTATGGGCCTAACGAATTAGTCACCGTAGACCTCGTTTCTAATACTCCAGAAGGCTTTATCGGCAAGGTAGTTCATCATGCTCATTAAAATTGCTGAACGCTTACGCCCTTTTTCCCATCAGCCGGGGACTCCTGTGGTGCTGCCTGGGAGTACCCTTCGCTTGAAAGTATACCCTGAACGTGTTGTTGTTGAAAATATTGCCGGCCCGGTTCCGGTCGCTGTGGAGACATTATCTTTTCACGTTGAAGGGCCCTTGGAGCAGTTTACCATCCTCCAGGATCTTGAAAAAGGATGCGTTGTCGTTTGGGGCCATGGACCGCTTGGATTTGTGCGGTATCGGTTACATGCATCGAAGAATGGAACAAAAGTGTTGTGTTATAGGGAAAAAGGGCTTGCACAGGAAACCTCGGTTATAGCTGAAGAAGTTTTCTCAATGCCTGAGGTAGAAACTCTATCGTTGGGAAACCACAAGGGGCAAGATTGGGCTCTCATCCGCAGAAGGATGAATATGGAGGAGATCCTTCCCTTATGGCATCGGCTTGGCCAACTTGTTCCTTCTCAACAGCACAATCCTCAGCCTGATGAGACATCGTTATTTGCAAAACTTCGGCATACGATCGGTTCTTCTTCTCCGGAGCAGATTCTTCCGTGCTTCCGCGACATTTTTTTAGCCGGATTTGAGGGCTCATTATCACCACGGCTAACCGATGAAGACCACCAGGGGATTTGTCAGGGGCCTATCATTGCTGCCGACTCTCCGGTAGATTTATTGGTTGAAGGGGCTGCATTGATTCGCTCTTTATTTGTTCAGCACACAGGGACTACCATCGCACTATTGCCGGCACTTCCTCCGAGCTTTCATTGTGGTCGTTTAGTGAATGTCGCTTGTCAAGCTGCTGGAAAATTGAGCATTGAATGGAGCAAAAAAGACCCCCGGTGTGTGACATTTTCTGCCACAGAAGACCAGGTGCTCACTTTCCGTTTTTCCCAAGAAAAAACACGTTGCCGTCTGCGTACCTCCCACAAGGATCGCGGAATAGAATTTCTCTCCAATTCTCATTTGCAGGTCATTGCCGGCCAACACTACTGGTTTGATAATTTCAAGAAATAGAAAGACATTTTTTGGCTGTGATCACCTTTTCGGCCAACAAAATATGGGACCTGAAATGATCTGATGGCACGGTTTTGTGTCGCGCCCTCCGGGGCTAGCTTGTGGGGGTGGCTTTAACCCAGACTTCACTCGCTCCTCCGGAGCAGCGCCTCAGTCCATACTTGTACCCACATCTTTTTATGAGGTACGTAACATACTTTGCTTTAGCAA
>JBAWVE010000032.1:0-15140 GCA_037147435.1 Parachlamydiaceae bacterium | reverse complement strand
AAAGATGTGGGTACAAGTATGACTTGGGTGTGGGCTACAAAAGGAGAGAAAAAAGATGATTAACTCGGACCTCTGTTTTTTTGGACAATTTTTGGAGCAGGCCCTAAAGGGGTTATAGATTTTTCAAAACGTAACGAGTGATATTTATTGACGTTTAAAGTAAATTACCTCTATCGTGTCCTGGTTTTGGTTATCCAGCAAGCTTTAAGGAGATGAAATGAAAAGTATAAAGTTGAGACTTGTTTTATTTTTTTGTCTATTTTCTCTAAGTGTTTTTGCCCGTGAGGCTCATGAAAATACCACAGAAAAACAACTGGTAGAAATCTATGTAGGACTTGATGAGCTTGTTTTTGACTCAAATGGAATTTACTTGATTGAAGGTGGAGAACTATACCCTATAAAAGCTGTGTACTCAGATGCCAAGGGACTTTACATCAAAGTGCACCAGGCCATTATTCAGCAACTCCCCAAAAAAATAAAAGAAGAAATAAGACCTAAAAATAAACAAGAAAAAAGCTGGCCAAAATCTAATGAGTGCGGCAATGGACATCTTGTATATCATCCAAAATCTCAAGGAGGTTGTGGAGGTTGCGCCCATCCTTTATGCATATTCAGGTGTCCATGCCACATGCCTTGGAATTCCTAATTGTATTCAAATAAATATGAGTGTTTAATGATTTTTAAAATTGTTCAAAAAGCATGCGTGTTTTTTTGCATGACCATAGTTTGTATGTGCCATAGCGAAGAGCTTTCCGTTCAAGAAAGTGCCATTTTAAGTAAGTTCTTTCGTGAAATGACAGAAAATTCTGAAGCGGGATATGTGTTTTTTGATGCAAAACCCGTATGTATTCACGGTTATAATGTTGAAGATAATTTCACAGAGGAATATCCAAGACATTTAATGTCAGTGATTCTGCGTGAAGGCGCTTTAGTTCTAAAAAACAGAAAATTCTGTGGGCAAAATATTCTCATCCACAGCTACAATCATAGAGATGCTTTAGTGCCTCACTGCGTCCATATTCTTTTCATCAACAAAAAGCTGTTCCTAGATGTCGTTCAACATAATCTGTCACTGTTTCAATATGTTTTAGGTCCTGAAGTGACTCCAAAAAAGCTATTAGACAAGCTTACAGATTCCGAAGACAGCTTTCATAATGTTTTAAATGCAGATAAAGCCTTAATTGGTATTTTGTTGGGTTTTGGAACACAAAATTCACTGTATGTAAGTCGCATTGAAGAGATGGATAACGCTCTTCATTCTGAATCCCCGCCACTTTCCCGTTGTTTTTCCAAATTTGATCACCCTTCGAAGGTTTATAAGGAATTGGTTTTTCTTAATTGTTTACAAGCCAGACAGGTTAATAGAGAACCAAGCTTCGGCTATTCCTCCATAGAAGAAGAAATGAAAGATTTGACCCGGAGAGTGAAGGTATCGTCTGCAAAATTGGAGAATTGTTTGCCTTCTTTTATTTTTGGACATGTGCAAGATAATGATTCGCAGTTGCTGATCACAAAATTAGAAAATGCCCAAGAAAAAAGCAAGCAATTGCTTTCGTCAAAGACGTTTAGTCAGGAAGCGTTAAATCTCGCATTTCCGGATGAAAGAATCATTCTCCAACCAGCTGCAGAAGTGAAGCTTAGCTTTACTCAAGAAGAAGCAAAGCGCCTTCCATTTTTAGTCGCAGCCAATATTTTGAACAATATGGAAAACATTGAGCCGGCATATGTCAAATCATTTATTGCAGGCATGAAACTATCAGAAGAATCAAAGGATTGTCCAGTCGCTCCCGCACGTTTTTCAACTTATTGGGATCCCAAAAAACTCTTAAAAATAAAAAATAATCTCAGATTTTCCGACGAATATTTTGCACTCCTTAGCCAAAATAAATCCATGACCTGTCTTGCTCCTTTGCGTTTGTATTATAGGCTTACCACAAACGGAGAGGATCCTGGTCCACCTCTTCAACTATTCACGAAAGTAGTCGTCCATTATACAATAACATTACCTGATGGTGAAGTACTTGTAGACACCTTTAAAAGTGGAAGTCCGGAAAAAATTGATTTACACGAAACGATCCCGGGCTTTGCTTTAGGGATGAAGGGAATGAAAATTGGCGAGGAAAGAGAAGTTTTTATTCATCCAAGTCTTGCCTATGGTATTTTTACAGCATTAGATAAAGGTATGTATCTTAAGGCTCAAATACGATTGGTTGATATCTACGATACAAGTGATGATAAAGATGTTTTAGATTTTTCTAATGTAGAAGTTTTGGATCTGCACAAAGAATTAGATAATTTAGGAGTACTTGAGGAAAAAGAGTGCATAGAAATTTCCAATGCCTTTGGTTTGACATCTGGTTATCAGATTTGGCAGCACTACAAAAAAGAACCTGGCTATACGCTCTCACAAATTCTGGAATGGATTCGTCTTATTGAGACAGAAAAAGTTGATCCAGATATTTCATCCGTAAATGATCAAAATCTGATTAATCGTCTCCATTGGAACCTTTATCAGGCAACCTGAAACAACCTTGTTTAAACGCTGGAGAAATGTTATCATGCAAAAAAATGGACACAGCATGAAACGCAAGGTTTTTAAAAATGAAGACAAGCCCGTTTGCAGGAAAACCGCCCACACCATCAATGCTGGTGAATGTGCCGGATCTCATTAAAGCGTACTCTACAGGCATTCCAGATCCTTCTATTCCAGCTCAAAAGATAGAGTTCGGGACTTCAGGGCATCGAGGCTCCTCGTTTAACAACAGCTTTAACGAAAATCATATCATCGCTATTAGCCAGGCTATCTGCTTATACCGGGTACAGCAGAACATCGACGGCCCCTTATTTATGGGAATGGACACCCACGCACTCTCCAAACCAGCTTTAAAGAGCGCCCTCGAAGTGTTGGCTGCTAACGGAGTCACTGTCATCCTGTCTGAGGGGGATGAATATACCCCAACACCAGTTATTTCCCATGCCATCCTCACGTACAACCGCGGCCGCAAAACCCAGCTT
This sequence comes from Parachlamydiaceae bacterium, assembly GCA_037147435.1. GTDB lineage: Bacteria > Chlamydiota > Chlamydiia > Chlamydiales > Parachlamydiaceae > JBAWVE01. Next base: position 12,125 of record JBAWVE010000032.1, on the reverse strand, counting down.
GCTGATGGAATAGTCATTACTCCGTCGCACAACCCTCCAAGCGAAGGGGGGTTTAAATATAATCCGCCCAACGGGGGCCCAGCCGACACGCAGATTACGAAGTGGATCCAAGACAAAGCCAATGCATTTCTGGAAAATGGAATGTCAGGTGTTAACACGATTTCTATAGAACAGGCGCTTCGTGTTTCAACGACCAAGCGACACAATTACCTAAAGGCCTATATCAGCGATCTTTCCAACGTGATTGATATGGAAGCAATTCGTAAATCGGGGATCCATATTGGAGTGGATCCGCTTGGCGGTGCCGGGGTCCACTATTGGAAGCCTATTGCTGAGATGTATGGTATCAACTTGACAGTTGTGAATGAAACAGTCGATCCCACCTTCAGTTTTATGACCCTCGACTGGGATGGTAAGATTCGAATGGATCCGTCCTCTTCCAATGCCATGCAAGGTCTAATCGGAATGAAAGATCGTTTTGACATAGCCTTTGCCTGTGATACAGACTATGATAGGCATGGGATTGTCACGAGAAGTGCAGGATTACTCCCTCCGAACCATTATCTTTCAGCCGCTATCTTTTATCTTTTTCAGCATCGCCCCCAATGGCGTCCGGATGCAGCGGTTGGCAAGACACTTGTGAGCAGTCAGATGATCGATCGTGTAACCGCAAAGCTTGGGCGGAAGCTCTATGAGGTGCCAGTTGGCTTTAAATGGTTTGTTGACGGCTTGTTAGATGGTTTTCTAGGATTTGGGGGTGAAGAGAGCGCCGGTGCGTCGTTTGCCCGCCTGGATGGCTCCGTATGGACAACAGACAAAGATGGAATTATTTTGGCGTTACTCGCAGCGGAGATGACAGCGAAGCTTGGCAAGGATCCTGGCCAAGTCTATCAGGAATTGACTTTGGAATTTGGAAATCCCGTCTACAGCCGTGTCGATGCACCTTCAACGCCGGCGCAGAAGAAAAAATTAAAAAACCTGTCTTCAGAGAACATTCATTCTACAAAATTGGCAGGGGAAGAGATTTTGTCAATTCTGACCAAAGCTCCAGGAAATGGTGCTCCAATCGGTGGTGTGAAGGTTGTGGCGGACAATGGATGGTTTGCAGCCCGACCATCGGGCACGGAAGATATCTATAAAATATATGGCGAAAGCTTTTTGGGGGCAGACCATTTGGAGCTTATCTTGAAAGAAGCTCAAATAATAGTTAACGCTAGTTTATAGAGGTTTTTTTGTTCGTAAATTTATTTTTCCTTATTTTAAACCTACTTCTTTTCACAAGCGGAATTGATCAACCGGGCTCGCTTGTATTTAAAAATGAACCGGGGACTGCGTGTGGGGCATCCCTGATTTTATACACAGTCTTTCTTTTGCTGATCTATGCTGAACGAAATTGCAGTTGGATAAGGAACAGGTTGTTGCTGATTTGCAACATAGAGTTGCTGCTCTTCTTTTTCTGTAGCTATTTTGTTATCGGTGCGCAAAGATTTTTATTTTTGTTAGCGGCGCCCTTTGGTCAGACAGTTGTGTTAGTTTCATCGTTGAGCATGTACTTTGGAGCGCTTTTTGTGTGCCACTACGCCCAGGTAAATTCAACAAAAAAGTCTTTATCAGCAGTTCGCTTTTTGATTCCTCTCGTTGTACCATTTGTGTGTTTTATTTTTTTAAGCGAATTAGAGGGGTTAATACCTCTTGATGGCACCCAACAAATAATTGTGCTAACAACGATGAATATTGCAGCTATTGTGGCGACGTTTATTTTTTTTCCCACGCTACTCATGCTTCTCTGGGGGTGTCCCAAGCTAGAAAATTCGCCTTGTACCCATGAACTTGGGGAATTGTGCCACCGGGCAAACTTTAAATATTCCAGTTTTAGATTGTGGGAAGTGATGGACGGAGCCGCCACAGCTGCTATTGTGGGTATTTTTGGACGCTTTCGCTACATCCTTTTTTCGAGAGATCTATTCAGTCGATTTCCCCCACAAGCGATTAAAGCCGTGCTTGCACATGAAATTGGACATAGTTATCACCGACATCTACTGATCTATCCATTTATTTTTTCAGGCATGATTGTTTTGGGGTATGATGCAGTAATCTCCCTTTACAACCCCCTATTTGGACAAACAGGGATGTTAGTGCATTTTTTCGCATTTTCATCAGATTTATCATGGGTAATTGTGCAATTTGTGGTATTTTCAATCCTTATCCTGGCAATAGCCCTGTATTTTCGCTTTGTCTTCGGCTATTTTTCCCGCCTTTTTGAACGCCAGGCTGATTTGCATGTGTTTGCTGTGGGAATTGAGGCCGAAGACATGATCAAGGCATTGGATTTGCTGGGAGCTATTTCAGGAAACACCCACGATGAGCCCAATTGGCATCACTACAGTATCAGGGAAAGGATTCTTTTTCTTCAGGAAGTCATTAATAATCCAACTCTAATCGAAAAACATCATCGTCACGTCCGCTACAGCCTGATAGGCTATAGTTGCATTTTAATGCTGTTTTTTGCATATTTCATCGTAAACATCGAGGTTTTTTTATGAAAGATACACCGGAAATTGCAAGCCTGAAAAAAATTTATGAGCAGTCACATAAAGAGGCACTGGCTGATTTCTTCACTTTTTTAAAATTTCAAAGCGTCAGCTCAGATCCTAGTTACAAAACCCACATGGCAACATGCAGCGCCTGGGTGTCCAACTATCTGAAAAAAATCGGCCTCTCTGTCGAAATATGGCCCACAAGTGGACATCCAACAATATTTGCCTCTTACAATAAAGCCGGACCCGAACAACCGACACTCCTAATCTATAACCATTATGATGTGCAACCGGTAGATCCTGTTGAAAACTGGAAAACCCCACCATTTGAACCGACAATTCATCAGGGTAACATCTTTGCCCGCGGTGCTCAGGATAACAAAGGGCAGTGTTTCTATGTACTTTTGGCTCTGAAGGCCTTAATTGAGCGAGACGGCAAATATCCAATCAACCTGAAACTATGCATCGAAGGGGAAGAAGAGAGTGGCAGCACCGGATTGGCGGGCATCATGAGGGAGAAGAAAAACGAATTAAAAGCGGATTATTTTGCCGTTGTTGATCTAGGAATGCCCAATGAAAAAACTCCCGCCGTGACACTCGGTGTACGAGGTATCGTGACAATGGATGTAGAGGTCACAGGAACGCATGCAGATCTGCATTCAGGGTGCCACGGAGGCGTTGCCTTTAATCCCATCCACGCCCTTGTTAAGCTTCTAGCAATGACTCGTGATGAGACAGGAAAGGTCTCGATACCAGGTTTTTATGATGCTGTCAATCCACTACCCGAAATAGAAAAACAACACCTTTCAATGAATTTTGATCCGCATGAGTATGAGGTTGATTTTGGAGCACAACCCACCGGAGGAGAAACAGCATTGTCTCCTTTGGAAAGAAATTGGACCCGCCCAACCCTGGAGATTAATGGAATTACCGGTGGGTATTCCGGAATCGGATTTAAAACAGTCATTCCATCAAAAGCTTCTGCTAAGGTCTCTTGCCGTTTGGTCTCGGAGCAAGATCCCCAAATTATTGGACGCCTTGTGGCTAATTTTTTTGAGGCGCATGCTCCGCAAGGGACAAAGGTAGCTGTTCAGCTTCATGAGGGCGGAGGGAAAGCTGTGCATGTGAGTGCCCACTCGAAAGCAGTAAAAGCTTTTGCCCAAGCCTATGAAGAAGTATTTCACACAAAATGCGAACGCATCTATTCCGGAGCGTCTATTCCAATTGTAGCATCGCTTGCAGAGGTCTGTGGGGGTGAAATTGTGATGGTTGGCCTTGGATTATCCAGCGACTGCATTCACGCTCCGAACGAACATTTTAGCTTAGATAGGATTGAGAAGGGATTTTTATCAACAGCCCGTGCAATCGAGCTCCTAAAGCGGAAGACATGACCTCAAATGAAAGACCAATCGGATGAAGAGAAGCTTAGGCAGCTAATGCTTATTCACAAGCTTGCCAAACGGCTCCCATGGATATTAGTCGGGATTTCCCTGTTGGCTTTTGTTTTCATTTTTTTAGAAGTTTTACTTAAAAAATAGGCATAAAGAGTAACACATGATCTATAAACTGCTGTTTAAATATATGTTTTTGCTTTTTGTATTCACCAACATATCGCTGTATTCCGTGGATTTTGTGTTATTCACTGAACCGAAAACGGGCACCAATTTATTGACTGCTATTTTAAAGGAATTGACAGGAAAAAATGATTATTGGCCCATTGAATATATGAATAATGTTGTGCCGATTCGAAAAATCGCTGGAAAAGACTTTAAAAATCCCAAATACATATTTTTTTCAATTACCCCCAATCCGTGGACAAAACAAGTAATGGACCTGGTGTGGAAAACAAATAAGAAACAGGGGACATTTTTACATTTACACCCCCCCTATTCCCCAACACTGGAACAATACTTAGTTGATAAAAATGTTATTAATTTTTTTATAAAAAGGGACCCTCGAGATCGGATTGTTTCTTTGTTAAATCATTTTAAACATATCAAAGCCTACGATAAATCTGTAGAAGCAATTCCCTCGGATGAAGAAAAATTGCTTTTCATGATCAAAAACCGGCTGAAGGTGCAAACAGTCCACTATATGGGCTGGTTAAAATCACCTGTTTGCTGTGTTTTAGACTTCTGTAAGTTAATGGGAGCTCACGGTGGAGTAGCCACAGATGAAGATGCACTAGACCAGATGAGGAAGATAGCCCAAGCCTTGAAAATAAATGTCTCTGATGACTATTTAAAGGATGTCTACCGTAAAAGTTTTGGAAACGGCTGGAGTTTTTTCAAAGGCAAGGTGGGTTCCTGGAAAGATTATTTTAATGAGGAGCATAAAGCTGCTGTTAAAAGTGAGATCGGAGCTCTCCTCATTGAGTTAGGATACGAAAAAGATTACGACTGGTAAACTGTCACCACAGTATTACAAGGTAGTTTGGCTAAGATTTGGAGTGCGGTGACAAGTCCCCGCACTCCAAATCTTAGCCGAAATCCTATGTAATGCTGTAGTGAAAGTTTACCAGTTGTAATCTTGCTCGTATCCTAACTTAATGAGGAGATCCCCAATTTCTTCCTTAACAGCAGCTTTATGTTCCTCATTAAAATAATCTTTCCATGAACCGACTTTGCCCTTAAAAAATGACCAACCACATCCAAAACTTTCAGTATAGATTTTTTCAAGGGTTTTATTTGACCGCTTTAGTTTTAATTCCCGTGTAATTTTCCTCATCTCATCCATGGCCTCTGCATGCGTTGCGGCGCCCCCATGGGCTCCCATAAGCTTTTTAAAATCCAATACACAGCACATGGGTGATGTCTGCCAACCCATAAATTGCAGAGTAGTTTTTCTCAATTGCTTCCGTATCATCACAAGCAGCCGTTCATCATCGGAAGAGATCATCTCTATAGATTTGTCGTTAAAATTAATGTGTTTGTAGTGATTAAGCAACGAGACTATAGTGTCCCTTGGATCACGTTTTACAAAGAAGTTCACAACCTTCTTTTTAGATAGATAGTTGTTCATACTGTCTGAATAGGGAGCATGTAAATGCAGAAATGTTCCATTATTTTTATTGATTTCCCAAACTTTATCCATAATGGATTTATCCCAAGGAGCCAGATTTACAGCGAAAAATAAGAGTTTTGGATTTTTTAAATCAGTGTCGTCGTTTCCTTGAAAGGGGGGAGTCTTGTCTCGATACTCTTGCGCCCAATACACTTGTTTATTTGTCAATTTTGATAAAATATTTATGATTAAATGAGTTCCTGTTTTCGGCTCGGTGAATAGAACAAAATCTACAGAATATGCATAGGTATGGTAAAAGAGCAGAGCCAAGAATATACTTTTTAAATATTTTAACTTCATTATTTTTTGGTCTTGATTTTGGGTTTACCTGATTGTTTTACCTGTTGATGCATTGTTTCAAGACGTAATAATTGGTCAGCCATCAAGAAATTATCAATAAATATTTTATGTGCTTGTTTAGCCTTTTCTAACGCTCTATCCGGATTTGATCTAATCATATCCATATATCTACTGATTTGTGCATAAATTTCTTCCGCAGATAAAGAGGTGTCTATGTAAAAAACTGAATCGCCAAAATGTTTTTTTACAAAAGGATTTTCGTCTGAAATAATCACACAGGAAGCTGCAGCAGCCTCAAAAATGCGGGATGAAGGGATGCTCTCTTGATTATGAATCGCAGAATGCATGATGAGTACAATTCCGTGTTGCTGCAAAATATTAATGACAGAAATACCATCGAAAGGGATCTGCCCCATAAATCCATCTTTGATAATATCAGTATTTTCATGAATCCCGTAGAATTTAGCAAAACCACTTTGACTTAGTAGAGTGTAAAGATTTTTATATTTATTATCGGTTAATCGATCGCTCCATACGGGGATCATGGTGACAAGATTATTTAATACAGCTTTTTTATACACGACATCGTAAGTCGTGGGGTAGAATCTTATAGAAAATAATTTCTTTTTGCTTTTCTTAAAAAAGTAATCAAAATTCTTGGGCTTCTCTATCGTCAGCAAATACCCATCGTATTTTTCATAATAAGGAATGAGATTTCCATTTTTTTCTAAGTAATTAAAGGGATGAAAAATTGTCAGATAATTGTAAGTATCCTGGTGAAGATTGTTATTTCCGGGTAATATGCAAATGACCCAATCCAGGTTTTTTATTTTTTGAAGCTTCACACCTTGTGTTTCATCTAAAAAGACTTCCCAACCAAGACTCTCCGCTGCTATTTTTATACGCCACCCCAACTCGCGCTCGCCGCAGTATAGGTAATCACTGATAATCCCCATGCGGATATTTGCCTGTACTTCAACAAAACAAACGCAAGCAACAACTATCAAAAATTTCAAGAGCACGCTCATTAAAAACATCCGTACACTGTTGACCGAAAAGGTGCTCATCGCGACAGCACCAGAGCTCGATTCATTTTAAGCTCTGGTGCAAAGACGTTGACGACTTTAACCTCACTTTATGAGCACTTATAGTGAGCACACTAGCGACAATTAAACTTCGACAAGGACATCTGTCTCAATTTCACTTGCGACACGTGGGGCTGTTGTCGGACGCTTTTCCTTAGATTGCTGCATGATCAGCAGTTCGAGCTCATCGAGAAGTTTTGGATTCTTTTTAAGTTCTTCTCTGACGGCTTCACGGCCTTGACCAAGACGTTGCCCTTTGTAGCTAAACCAAGCGCCTTTTTTGTCGACAATATTCATTTCTGTAGCAAGGTCTATCACAGAACCGGTTCGTGAAATACCTTCGTTGAACAAAATATCGAATTCAGCAATTTGGAATGGTGCAGCCATTTTATTTTTCACAACCTTGACTTTCACGCGATTGCCTACATCTGCAGCTTCTCCAGCGCCTTTAATACCACCAATGCGGCGGATATCGAAGCGAATGGAAGAGTAAAACTTGAGAGCGCGTCCACCGGTTGTTGTTTCAGGACTGCCGTACATCACGCCAATTTTCTCACGAATTTGGTTAATGAAGATAGCGCATGTGTTACTTTTGGAAAGAGTGGCTGTCAATTTACGCAGGGCTTGCGACATCAGACGGGCTTGCAGACCAACAAAAGTGTCGCCAATTTCCCCTTCTAACTCTGATTTTGGCACCAGTGCTGCGACGGAGTCGACAACAATCACATCAATAGCATTGGAACGTGCTAACATTTCGGCGATGTTAAGCGCTTCTTCACCACTGTCAGGCTGAGAAATCAAGAGGTCGTTGATATTAACGCCAATTTTAGCTGCATAATGAGGGTCTAAGGCATGTTCCGCATCAATATACGCAGCAACACCGCCATTGCGTTGGGCATTAGCAACGATGTGAAGAGCGAGTGTGGATTTACCAGAAGATTCCGGACCAAAGATTTCGACGACGCGGCCACGTGGAACACCACCGATGCCGGTTGCGATATCGAGGGTGAGGGATCCTGTTTTGATAATACTAATTTCGCGCTCGGAGGAATGCTTTCCGAGAGACATGATAGCCCCGTCTCCGAACTGTTTTTTAATTTGGCTAACGGCTTGTTCTAAAGCCTTTTTCTTTTCGTTATCTGGTTGTGCCATAAGAAACTCCTGAAAATGTTGATGAAGGTGTCAGCATAATACAATAGTCTCAATGATGCAAGCTTTCCTATTCTTCGAGGACAGGCTTGCCGTTGAGATAGTCGACTTTACGTACAAAACTTCCTTCTGCATCGAACAGGGTAGCGCTTCCCTTTCCTTCATTAATCGTGCTGATTGGATGTTTTTCCCCCTTGCTGTAATATTCCCCTTTAGTGAGTTTATCTTGATCGTACTCTTCGATCAACATTAAACTCCCATCGCGGAACCAGGCGGAACTGTGACCATTGCGTTTGTTATTGCTCATTTCTCGCTGACTTTCCTGAACACCGTTGTCATACCATGTTTTTGTGATCCCCTGAATTTTCCCTTCGTACCAATTGATGGATAATTTAGGTAAGAGCGTTTGTTTGAATCGCGGGGCATCATAATAGATGATTTCTTCGCCCTGCTTGCACTGATTTTTTGCATGATAAAGACTGCTGACGCGTCCAAAGCGGTCTAAGATCCTAACTTCTCCTTCAAGTTGTCCATTTAGGTATTCCTGCAATTCGATGACGGCGTCCTTGCTGAAAATTGCCCGTATTCCAACCCCTTCGTCGACCTTGGCGATACAAGCACCTGTGCAGTCGTAGTACCGACCAAAGGACAGTAAACCCTCGCAGTAGATTTCTTCAGCAGCCAATTGATCTGCTTCCCAATACCGTGTGGAGTCCCGTTCTTTCAGGCCATTGCAGTAAAAAGTTTTTTGCAGGAGGACCCCATCGCTGCGGTAAACTTCGAGCACACCCTCGATATGATTGTCACAGTAGGGGACAATTTTCCACACAGTGCCATTGGGGTGGTAGTAAGTGGCCACACCTTCCAAACAACCCTTGACATAAGGGATGGTCGCTTCCGGTTCCCCACATTCGTTCCAAGCCTGGCAACACCCGTTAAATACCCAGGTTTTTTCAGAACCATCCACAATATCGGCTGACCCCTCAATGATATTGGCCTCAATTTTTTTATTACCATTAGAAAACCATTCTTTATATTGACCGCAGGCACGACTGTTAACCACTTCCAAGTATTTATTTGGATAGCCATTCGAGTGATAACTTGTGATGCGCGCAGGAATATTTCCCTGAGCATCTCTAGAATAGATCCGAAGGACTTTCTGGTACGGCTGCGGCTGAAAAAAATTAACATTGCTATACAAGGAAAGTCGTTCAGGGTTATTGATTGTTTCCGTAAGGACATTTCTGTCGACAATATTGATACTTGTAAGGACAGGATTGACATAACTGGGTTGTCGATTTGTTGTGCAGGCGACCATAACGAAGAGGAGCACAGTACTGCAGATTAGGCAGCGTAAGCAAACTAATATTCCAATGGGGCGGTGACAAAGGTTAATCTTGACATGTGGTAGTGACATAGCGGTTAAAGGAATTCCCGTTTAAGGAGTTTTAGATTAAGTAAAAAGACTTCATTGTTTTCTGAAACACTTTTTTTGTCGATTTTAAATTCGAGGACAATCAGTTGGGGACGATGTGGAGGGGGAGTACACCCATCCAAGGGGACCCCTTCTACATGACATAGAATTTCTTGGATATCATTGACATTAACCTCTACAGGATGAGCCAGGCTTTCAGTCACCTCTTGAAAAATTGGAGTGGATTGCACAACCCCCTCTGTGAACACCATGCTATTTTCCTGCCCAGACAACATCTCCAACCGTTTTTTTATATTTTCATCATCAGGAAAATTGGGGTTGTTCAGCATTTGTTGCAAGCTTTCAATTTCCGGCTCAAGAAATGCTAGTGTTTCTAAACTTTTATCAATATAAAAATGGTCTGTATCGTGAAAATGACTGCGAATCGCGATGTTGGCCGATTGCTTTCTATCAAGAGTGAACGCCTGATCTTGAAGGCCCCACAACCGTCCTTGAAGATTGTTTATCTGATCAATTTCAGATGAGAAAGAAAACCAGGCCGCGAGGATCGGAATCAAACCTGCCAGCATGAGATAGAGAAGCAGGCGTTTTGGAGAAATAGAGCTAAACATCAGTATGATTCACAGCCTCTCAGTTATTTGAGTACACAGTCTTGTCTTTTAGATAAAACGAAGTCCTATAGCGATCCCGATTGGAGCTCCATTTAATTTCACCTTTTGGATCCACCAGATCATTGGGTGCAATCAGTGCATCATGAAACTCTCTGGCTTTTTTCGGAATTGAACTGGAAAATTCAAGATCGATTTTTATTTGGTATTTTTCCTGCTTTTTAGTCGGTTCCGGTCGTTTGATCATCGTATAGGTAAAACTATCGATATGCAGTAAATCTTCAGTGGATGCCAAGGTTCCAGCTTCACCACCCTCAACTGCTTCTTTATTATTGAGAAACACAGGGTGTGAGGTAATCCAAGCCAAAACATCGCTAACCAAGGGAACATTTGGATATAATGGAAAAATTTGAGGGGTAGCCTGAATCTCTTTTTCCAGAAAATCTAACCGATACTGTATTTCTTCAGACGATAGTTTTTTTACACTGACTATCTGTTCGGAATTTGTCCCTTCTATTGAAGATGTCTTACCTGCATACTCCCTTTCAAAATCATTATACGGTTTATTCATCATATCGAGAAGTTCGATGTACTGCCGTTTGACTTCGCCAGCCTTGTATCCAACATAGGCTTTTCCAAAAATAAACAAAGAAATAGCAACGGCTACACAAAGTGCAATATACTGCATCAGCGGGTGTTTCAATCTCTTCCAAGGTTCCGGATAAGAGAACTCCTGCTGTCGAAAGTTGATCTGATCCCGACTCGAAGGAAAAGCGCTGAGGGCTTCACCTATGGGTAGCGCATACGCAAGCAACTCATCATGTGGCGTTTCATTGCCCAAGGTTTCGGGAAGGAACAGTCGTGTCTTATTGAGGGGAGCGCAAAGGGTATTGACCAATCCTTCAACGGATGCCCCAAACCCTGTCACGAAAATCTCATTAACTTCACGGCCCTTCATTTGCTTTCCAATAGAATAAATAGTGCGCGTGATCGACATGCGAAAAGCGTCCAGGCAGGTTTTAAACGAAGTGTCGTTTGAGTGGGGAATGTTAAAATTTATTTTTACTAACTCTTCAAAGGCTGTTTTCTGGTCTATACCGCGTTCTTGGGCTAGTAGATTGATAAAACTGTTAAGCCCTTCAGGGATAGCTTGAGCCGTAATCAACTTACCTTCATCCATCAGGATGCAAAAAGAATTGTCTATACCCAGATGCAGGACGTATAATGGCGTCATTTTGCCGAGGTACTGGCGAGTAAAGAGGGTAAGCGCCTGTGGTGCTGCAGAGATCACCTCGGGTTCAATTTCTAAATTTTTCCACATCTCCACCTGTTGTTTCAGATGATCTTTGCGAATCGCCAAGATAGTGAGTTTACTGCCCTCTTTGTTTTTTGATAGCAAAAGCTTATCAACAACAGCATTTTCTGTAGGATAGGGTAAGATCGTTTCCACCTGGAAGATAAGGGCTGCGTCGATATCCTTGTCTTTTGTCAGACGGAGTTCTAACGGGCGTATCAAGACATCACGTGTGGCAGCTGTTGTGACAACAAGGTAGTCGTCGGAAAGAGCATCCAATGCAGCTTTTTGTTCGGCTGTGTAAAGCGGTTTTACAATGCCATCGATTTCCACTGAAGTCTCTACAGGATAATCGAACAATGAATCGATTCTTACCGCACCACGGACAAAGCTCAATGCGGCGCCTTTTAGAGAAAAAGCATCGAGGTCTAAACCCAGGACTTGTGAAGATTGTGGTTTATCAAACATAGTTACAAAAAAATTTCCGAGTAGATATTCCTTGAGTATACCTCAATCTCTAAAAGGGGACAATTAAATTTGGCCTCGATCACCTTTTCGGTCATCCCAACCGATAGGCGAAGATCACCTGGACAGGAGGATTTTCAGTAAAAAATAAAATAACAAGGTGGGCAGGATGGTTAGGATAAGCAGGAT
>JBAWVE010000031.1:0-15152 GCA_037147435.1 Parachlamydiaceae bacterium | reverse complement strand
CCGAAGGTATCCTGCTTATCCTACCCATCCTGCCCATCTTGTTATTTTATTTTTTTACTGAAAATCCTCCTGTGCAAGTGATCTTCGCCTATCGGTTGGGATGACCGAAAAGGTGATCAAGGCCACATTTTGCATTGCTGATTGCCTGCATTCGGTTTCGGGGGTGCAATATAGTCATTGCTATACCCAGGACTGCACAAGCTTGCCCTGTGTATATTTGCAAATGCGTTGTACCTCCGGATTAAAATTCAAAAAAGATCCTGTTGCAGATCAAATCGTCTCTGGATATAAACTACATTGAAGTGTAAAATAAGCGTAAAAATAAAATTCTTGGGAGAAAAATAGATGAGAAATAGTACACTTCTATTTATTGCGTTGTGCCTGATTCCATCTCTGGGAATTGAAGCATTGCCAGCTAAAGTTTTCATTATCCGTCATGCGGACAAACCTGAAAAAATAGAAACCGGGAATAGCTTATCTATTAAAGGTCATGAACGCGCAGCAGCCTTTGTTCCCTACTTTATGGAAACGCCCTCTTTAATAACCGCTGGGACACCGGTGGCAATCTATGCGATGGCTCCCGAATCCAGTGATACCTATTCACATTCCATCGAAACCGTCACCCCCCTGGCTGAGAAGCTGAAGCTGACCTTGATTACTAAATTTGATAAAGCCAACTACAAGAAGATGGTTGATGAGATAAAAACTACCGTGGCATATAACGGAAAAACAGTGTTGATTTGTTGGGATCATTCTGTCATTCCTGAAATGGCGCGTGCTTTTGGAGCTTTGCAAACACCTGCACGTTGGCCAAATACCGCCTTTGACCGGGTGTGGGAGATCTCCTACTCCTCAACAAGCAAGGCTCTTTTTCATAATACAGCCCAGCGTCTGTTGTACGGTGATAGCGCAGCATGAAGCCAATTACCCTAAAAACAGCATTTACAAAACAGGTTGGGGTCGATTATCCCATTATCTGCGGTCCTATGTACCCTTGCAGCAATCCCGAACTTGTTGCTGCTGTTTCGGAGGCGGGAGGTATTGGAGTTGTTCAGCCACTATCGCTTGTCTATGTTCACGGATATGAGTTGCGTGCCGGACTGCATAAAATCAAGAGCCTGACGAGAAAGCCCTTTGGGATGAACATTATTGTTGAAAGATCTTCGAAAAAGTATGAAGAAAGAATGCGGCGAACTGTGGATGTTGCTATTGAGGAGGGGTGCCGTTTTTTTATAACCTCTCTAGGAAATCCAAAATGGGTTGTTGATAAAGTTAAGGCAGTTGACGGAATTATTTATCATGATGTCACAGAAAAAAGATGGGCAGAGAAAGCTATTCGGATGGGTGTTGATGGTTTAATCTGTGTTAACAATCGGGCTGGAGGGCATGCAGGTATGGTTAATGCAGAGTTGCTTTTTGAAGACTTGTGCCATTTCGGAGTCCCCCTTGTCTGTGCCGGAGGTGTAGGTAATGAAAACGATTTTGTCAGGGCCCTTGAGATAGGATATGCGGCTGTACAAATGGGAACGCGTTTTATTGCCACCAAAGAATGCACAGAAAAAGAAAATTACAAACAAGCCATTCTGGACGCCGATGAAAGCGATATCATTCTGACAGAACGTGTCACCGGCATTCCTCTCTCTGTGATCCATACCGCTTATGTCGATAAGGTAGGAACAAAAATCGGACCCCTGTCGCGTTTTCTTTTCAAATATAATTGGACGAAGAAGTGGATGCGTATGTGGTATGGGTTAACGGCTATACGCCAATTTAAGCGTGTTTCTTTATATGGGGGATCCTCCAAAGATTACTGGCAGGCAGGAAAAAGTGTAGCGCACATTCATCTCATAGAACCTGTTGCAGCGATTATATCTCGATTTACTAAAGGAGTAAACTGAGTGGATATGCAGATTCTTCCGCTTAGCATTCGTTTGTTTTTTGTAGTTATTTTGACAGCTATGGGAATGATTCCGGTTCACTTGCGAGCCAATCAAAACACGTTAGCCGTTTCCAGATTTCATGGGCACAACTCAAAGAGCACAAGCGCTCAGAAAAAAATCAAAGATAATATTTCTTTTGATGACTATCTCCATTTTTGCAAGCAAGCCTCCACAGATGAGGCTGTTTTCTGCAATTTTAGAAGTCATCCGATTTACAGGAAATACTTCGACCTATTTAGTAAGGAGGAAGGGGATGCTTGCGTTGGATACATTTTCGATAAGGGATCAAACATAGCAAATGATATCGATAAATTTCGTGACAGTGATGCAATAGGAAAACCAATTACATACAGATATTGTTATGGATATTTTTCTCCCATGACATTGCACAACATTAAGGTCACCAGTGTTTTACAACAACGGTTTGGCGATTTAAGTCGCATGCATATCGCCGAAATTGGGGGTGGATACGGCGGGCTGTGTAAGATTTTAGCAGATAGTACAGGATTTGCCAGCTACACATTCATTGATCGACCCGAAGTTAATGCCCTGGCAAAAAAATTTCTCTCATTATATAACATAGCAAATGTGTCTTTCATCGATTCTATAGATGACATTCCCACTCAGTCGTACGATCTGCTTATTTGTGACCATGCATTTTTCCCATCAGATAACGCAGGAAAAGAAAACCTCATTAACACAGTGATGGCATCGTCAAAAAATGGTTATATAAGAACAGGCGGACCTAACGAAAATTTGCCTTCTTTTTCTGTGGAAGAAATTTTGGGTGTTCTTTATCGAAACGGAAAAAATGGGAAAGTTGAAAAAGATCATTATTCTGCGGGACCAAATAAGACACTAGTAACCTGGAGTTCCTTGCCATCAGTATCACTGGCTTTCGATCGTAGGGAAACATCTCTACGCGCGACGGGAAATGCTCTCACTTATAGCTTTAGTGAAGGACGTCTTGGTGACTGCTTCGTTTGTTATCTTCATGCTAAATGGTTAGCTTATAAATACGATTTACCTTTTTACTATGTGCCCTTCAAATTTTCTGACCAATTCAGCCTCTCGGACATAGAACAAGAGGTCGAGTCCATGGCTAAATTCTCAAATACTATTTGTTTAAGGGAAGAAAATAATATTTCACAGCATTCCAATACACTGATCACTGTCCCATATTTTCCTGAATGCAAGGTGGAATATGAGTCGAGGGGGTATAGTAAAACCATTTTAAGTTTTAAAGTAGATTGGGATGATTCGGGATTCCGTGCTGAAATCTTTCGGTGTTTGAGGTTGAAAAATCATGTAAATTCGATCGATTTTCCGAAAAACTATATTACAGTTGGTGTACACGTACGACGTGGTGGTGGTTTTGATTCCCCAACGCAAGTGAAAAAGTTTCCCCTTAAATTTCCACCGGATGAGTATTATATCGAACAGCTTAAAAGCATCTCTAAAATTTTTAGAGATGAGAAAATTTATGTGTATATCCTGACGGATGACAGCAATCCGGTTGCTATCAAGGATAAATATGCTGCTGAAGTATGTAATGAAAATATGGTCTTTGATAGTCGCCATCAGGGAAATGATTTCCGGTCCACTGACCTCGATGATTTCCATCTTCTGCAGCAGTTCGATTGCCTTATTCTTTGCCAATCAAATTTTTCTCTGGTCGCCTCAAAATTAGCCGATTACAGGATCCTTTTTACTCCACTCAATTTTGTCATAAATTGCAGAAAAACGCCGGTCATTGATGAAGTAGAAATTTGTGTAAAACCTAAAAGATAACATAACAGCTCGAATTTGTACATTTTTTGAGTTCAAGTTTCAGAGAGAGGCAAACTCCAGCGTAATCAATTTCGACGGATCGGCATTTTTTGCCCTTCCGAGAAATTGATTTAGCTGGAGAAAGCCTCTCTCGGAAGATGAATTTAAAAAATGTACAAAGTCGAGAACAGGATAGGCAGGATAAGCAGAATACCTTCGGTCGACCGAAGGTATTCTGCTTATCCTGTTATGTTATCTTTTTGACCGAAGATTCTCCTCGTTCAAGTGATCATCGCCTACCGTGTCATCCCTTTGATGTATCAGGATATCCCGCAGCATTTCTGCGTCTTGGTCAAGAGAATCCTTTCCCATTGTTGACAATACTATCGGATCGCCAAAAGTGATATGCAGCGTGGTAAATGGTTTTGGAATTTGCATGCGATCCCAAGTGTTTAATTGCCAAAAACGACTGGCTTTCCAGGAAAAAGGAACAATTTTAGCGGAAGATTCCCGAGCAGCGACAATAACCCCCGGTTTGACAACATGTCTTGGCCCGCGGGGACCATCAGGGGTGATTATAACTACCCTGGAATCAGTAGCCTTGTCCAATTCACTTTTTCCTCTTAGGATGTCGATGACACGGCTCAAAGCTTGGTGTCGTGTATTATGTGGAACGCGCAGGACACGACCCCTTGAATAGCTTTTCGTGACTAATTCCAGGGGGTCTCCATCGCGGCTTTTGCTAATGAATGCTGTACAAATAAAATCGGATGTAAAAGTCGTGACTATTTCTGGGACGAGGACGAGTTGATCGTGCCACAGCATCAGGATACAGGGGGACTCTTGAGCAGTTTTTACAAATTTATCAATTCCATGAATGCGAATGCGGCACGTGCGCAACAAAAAGCGAATGGCATATTTTGCGCTATAAGCGATGACGTAAGGCAGCCATTTCCGCTTCCATTGCATCCACATTTTTTTCATTGCATCACCTGTGTCAGTACTGCCTCTGCGGCAGACGTACTGGCATTACCTGTGCCGATTTCACGGCAGAGGTCCTGACACTCCTGAATGCATTTTTCCCGTCTGGAATGATTAAAATACAGATTTTCTAAGTGTTTGTAGATATTTCCGATTGTCAGTCCCTGCTTGATGAGTTCTGGAAACACCTCTTTACCCAAGAAAATATTAACGATGCAATAATGAGGGAGGTTTGTCTTCATTATATACTTTGCGTACCACCGGTTAAGCATTGTCAGTTGGTAAATGACGACTGTTGGGCAGCAGTGTAAGGCGAGTTCGAGAGTGACTGTTCCCGATTTTGCCAGTGCACAACGGCTATCGCGCATGAGTTCGTATGTATAGATGCCCGGAACTAGAAATATAGCTTGCTTGAGAACCTGAAAACGATTGATGATGTCTTGTATTTTTTTCCTTGTGGAATCAGTGGCACAGGAAATCCCAAAAACCGCCTCAGGGTGCTTCAGCTTTAATAAGGAAGCTGCTTCCAGCATCAGAGGCAGGTTGCGTGCGATTTCTCCAGCGCGGCTTCCCGGGAATAGGGCGATAAGATGAGGGGATTCAGGAATCGATAGAGCAGATTTCCATTTATCCTGATAGGAGTAAACAGCAATTTTTTCTTTTACCGGCGAGCCCACATAGCAAACTTTTAAAGGCGTTTTGGAAAAATAAGCCTTTTCAAATGGATAAATCGTCATTAGTAAATCATATGACTTTCCCATCTCAACCGCGCGCTCCGGTCCCCATGCCCAAACAGATGGTGAAACATATTGAATGATTTTCCCCTGATAATTCTTGGCCCTCAGGGACTTTGCCATGCGCAGATTGAATCCAGGGTAATCAATGAGGACAACAGCATCGGGAGTGCTATTTAAAATCGTTCGGCGCACTGTTAAAAACTGCCAATAAAGGCGAGGTAACGAACGTAGGACATCGGAAAACCCCATGACGGCAAAATCTTCCATGACTAACGGACCTGAGATATGTGCAGCACGCATGCGTGGGCCGGCGACACCATCGATCCGAAGATCTGGCTGTTGTTTTTTTAATGCGCATACAAGACCTTCGCCCAGTAGATCTCCGCTTGGCTCTCCGGCAAAGACAAAAATATGTTTGGGATTGACCGTCATGAACAGTCCCTAAGCCGTCGTTTACTGCTGTTTTTGATAAGGAGTAAATTGCGTATATAAGGGATGAGTCCACAGGCAGGGCCGATAAAATTCACAGGGTCATGGATGCGCAGGAAATAGATTAGGCACAACCCCTCACCGATCAGGCTTGTCCACCAAAAAGCCCTTCCCAGATAGCTTGTTTGGCGTTTTTCCGCGTACCACCACTGAATCCAAAAACGACTTCCAAATAGAAGCAGGCCGGCAAACCCTAGGAGATGCCATCCCCAAAAAATATTGAGGCTGCCATTATTCTGCCAAGGGGTCGAAGGGATGCGAAACCAAGTCTCATCGCCCTGTCCCATCAATGCTGCTTGGAGCCCAAAAAGAGCCAAAACAACTAAAATAGCGGCACATAGCAGGGTGATGACATAGCGTATGGAAAATTGTTTTGATGGCGGGTGCATGAGGTTGAGATTTCTCCATGAAATCACGCCGTTACATACTTGAACAACGCAAACATGGAATTGCATTTGAATAAATGCATGGACCGCAAGCAGTAAATTCCCACACAGTGAAAGCCTCCAGAATGCAGGCATTACGACACTGCGCCCCTTCGCTTCGCTTGTCAGCCATTGCAAAAGCATACGGCTTGTGAAAGCAAAAGCGGAAAGGAATCCCAGGGGATATAGCCACTCGCGCCATCCATCGATCATGGGACTATCCGATAATTAACATGTCGCTTTTTCATCCAGCGCACAGCAAACATATCTGCGATTGTATTAAAAGAACGATTGAAGAAATTGTACTTTGTAGTTCCTTTAGCGCGTTCACGGTGGTTAACAGGGACTTCTATCACGCGGAATCCTTCAATTTTAAATAAAGCAGGAAGGAAGCGGTGCATCCCCTTGAACATTTTGATGCAGCGCAAAGATTCAGTACGGTAGACTTTGAGGGAGCATCCAGTATCGTGGATCCCATCACAACAAAGGCGGCTCCGCACAGCATTAGCAAATGTTGAAGTGATTTTTTTGTGCCAAGGGTCGCGGCGATTTATGCGCCAGCCGCAGATAAGGTCTGCATCGGCTGTTACAGCGAGAAGTGTAGGGATATCCGCAGGGTCGTTTTGTCTATCGCCATCCATGGTTATTACCCACTCGCCTTTGGAATGTTTAAATCCTGCGTCGAAAGCGCAAGACTGTCCGTAATTGCGATCAAAAGATAATATGCGGAGAAATGGTTTTCTACCGGCGAGGTCCTCTAAGATTTTCAAGGTGGAATCAGTGGATCCGTCATTAATACAGATAAGTTCCCACTGGTCACAGGTACGATTCATGACTGGCTCCAACTCATCAATCAGATCGACAATATTTCCTTCCTCATTCTTCAAAGGAATGACAACAGAATATTTCATGAAAGTCTATCCTTGCACATTTTTTGTTTTTTCAACCCAATGATTGTACGCTTCCATGAGCTCGTGGTTTGCAGCAGCACGCACCCGTAAAAATTTTAAGGCGAGTTCGAAGTCGTGGTTGTGGAACATTCTGGAACGATGGTGGCGTCGTTCGTCCAGAGGTATAAGGCGATATTGCGTGGATAAAATAAAGGAAACTTCTGCACTTAGACGTTTTGGAAAATTGGAAAACGATGAAACCAGCATCTCTTTGATAATCGTATTAGTGATCATCGCTATTTCACCAAAATGGGGAATTTTATCATGTTGCAAATACACCGTTTGAATTTCCTGTTCCAAAACAGGAAATAATAAACAAGCTGTCAAGATAGCCCTATGGATTGGTTTTTTATTGTTGCTTCCATGGATCGCGTCGACTGTTTCAAGCAGTATGCAAACGTCTTTGCCATGCTTTCCACGAAAGAAATGATCCATACATGGAAACAGCAATTCGAGCATTCCTGTTTCAACCATTAATTTGAAAAACGGAGCTGCAGCGCCGGATTCGAGCATGCGAAGAATTTCTTCTAAAATGCGTGCAGGTGAGCTTTTAAGAATCTCTTCGATGCATTTAGACAACGCTGCTTTCGTTGGGGAATCAATGTTAAAACCAAAACGTGCGCTGAATTTTAACAGACGGATCATGCGTACAGGGTCTTGCTTGAATCGGTTGCAAGGCTCTCCAATCGTTTTCAGAAGGCGATTGTGGATGTCGTTCCATCCTCCAACGTAGTCAATAACCGTATGCGTATGCGGATCGTAAAAAAGACCGTTCATGGTAAAGTCCCGCCGCATAGCATCTTCTTCAGGCGTTCCCCAAACGTTATCATGGATAATTAAATCGCTATCATTTTCTCCAGTCCGAAATGTAGAGACTTCAAGAATTTTATGGCCAAAGCGTACGTGGGCCAGCCGAAAACGCCTTCCTATAAGTAAACAGTTTCTTTGGAAGATTTGTTTGATCTGTTCCGGACGGGCAGAAGTCGATATATCAAAATCTTTCGGACTTTTTTTTGTGAGCAGGTCTCTGACACCGCCGCCGACTAGATAAGCCAGAAATCCGGCGTCTTTGAGTTTTTTTAATACATGAATAGCATCGGCATCAATAAGGGCCGGATCAATGTCATGATCATCTGCATGGTAGATTTTAGGCTGCACGTAAAGACTGTCGCTCCAAATTTGTTTGTTTGAGGTTTTTTTTGCAATTGCCTCATCTCGCTTGGTCACTATTCTATAAGAATGTTCCATAAAAAACAAGTAATGAAACGGATACTGAGGTTATGCGTAGGGGAAAGGGACAACAGGGAAGGACGGGATGCAAGGGACAACAGGGACGTGATGGACAACAGGGACGCAAGGGAGAGAGTGTTTTTGTTGCCAAAGTCCCCCTGTTATACTTTCTCAAGCTCGATGTTGTTGTCCCTAACGTCCTTGTTGGCGCTTGCGTTTCGGTTCCTATAGACAGTCGGGTACCTTAAACAAGCCCCAAAAACATGTGTCAACACGTTTTAAGAGAAATTTATTGAATCCGGAACAATTTAGGTCTTTTTTTTAAATTGGGTTCGGAAATCAGGCGAATTGCTTAAGAAGTCTTTCAAATATTGAGGCATTGTGTTTTTTTTTTATTTTTTTTATGGGTAAAAAAAATGAAGGCAGTATTCTTTTTTTTTCTGCAATGAAGTCTTTAAATAATCTGTTCTAATACTATCTTAAGCTATCTTAGATACTTCAGGGGTAATCTTGAGCAATTATTTATTTATTTAAAAAATATTGTATGTGAATTTGATCTATCATATAGCATTGGATAATAGTATGTTGCGTTGACTTATTGGGTATGAAAAAAAACAAATTAGTAGGATTATTAAAATACAAAACCAATCATAAATTTTTTTAATTTCAAGCGAGATGGTAAGGAAAAGAATGCCAAAATGAAAAATGATGTTGGCAAAAAAACACAGGTTGGTGTAAATCTCGTAAATAGCAACGTAATATTGAAAAACGTACCGTCACCCGACACCGGGGTGTTGCGTTTTGTGACGGTTGTTAAAACGATCCGTTAAGTCGGAAAAGATCTTAACGAAATAAGATGCATGAAAAGAAAAAAAATTTTTGAACAATTTAACAAACAAACAAAAAACGAGGAATGCTATGGAAATGAAGCGTTTTTTGGGTAACATTGCTAGGACGTTCTTAGCAACGGGAGCCCTGTCTGTTTCTGCTTTTGCAGGAGCTGACGATGCCAATATGTCAGGATGCACTGTTGCTCCTGGCTGCAATACATGCTGCTGTGGTCAGCCTTGCTGCGAACCTCCCGTATGTGGATGGGCTTATAACCCACCCGGATACTGCAGATGCAACAATGCCCCTAACGCATGCAACGAATGCTGGAGCGATGGGCTCACAGCTCGTGTAGATTTTCTTTGGTGGAGAGCTGAAGTCACGAACGCCGAATTTGGCGTAGAAGAAGCTACAACAACTGTTGTTAACAACGGCCAATCAGGTGGTGCTTCACGTGAAACAGTTCTTAACAACGAGCACGTTAAAGGCTTAGACTTTAAATACGAGCCAGGATTCCGTCTTGGATTGTACAATGCTTGTGCAGCTGGTTGCTGGGATCTCGGTTTGGTATGGACACACTTCCATAGCAAAACTTCAGAATCTGGCTACTCTGATCATAGCCAACTGGAAATCAATGGCACAGACCTGAATTTCTATCCTTTCTGGAATAGAACTACAGGTGTTGGCGCTCCTGATACAGCAGAAGGCCGTTATTCAATCGATATGGATTTGATCGACCTCGAGTTTGGTCGTAAGTTCTACGTTTCTAACTGCTTCGTCGTAAGACCACACTTTGGTCTACGCGGTGCTAGATTGAACCAGAGCTACCGTATCGAAGCGATGCGCGATGTTCCAGCTCCAACAGGACTTGGAGAAGCTTATAGTTTAGATGGCAGATTGAGAAACGACTTCTTGGCTATTGGTCCTCGCCTTGGATTCGAAGCTCAAATCCACCTTGGCTGCGGTGTTTCTCTGTTCGGTGATGTTGCAGGATCTCTCGTATTTGGTAGATTCAGCCGTCACTCCTACCAAGATTACACAGATATGATTGTTCCTACAAGTATAGGCACAACTGCTATCATCAACGCTTACGATTATGAAACAGGTGGTAACATCCTGCGTAGCACTCGTGCCTTCACTGACATGGCAGTTGGCGTGAAGTGGGAACGTTGCTTCGAATGGTGCAACCGCTTCCACCCAGTGGGCGTTGCATTTGCTTGGGAACAACACGCATTCTTCAATGTCAATAACTTTGACACGATTGTTAATGCGTATGATCCAGTAACGAACACATTTGTTTCTGATCTTGGCTTAGGTGTAGCAGGCGACCTGTACACACAAGGTCTAACTGTTTCTGTTACATTTGGCTTCTAATATCTAGTATTGGCTAGTGTTAGTATGTCTCTTTCGTACGAGGGCCCGGCTTTGCCGGGCCCTCTTTTTATTTTAAACAGGTGCGTATCATGAAACATGACACTAAAATTTTTGGTACGGATGGAGTGCGTGGGCGAGCAAATAGTTATCCCATGACAGTAGAAGTTGCACTCGCTCTCGGGAGGGCAGTGGGCAGGCTGTTTCGTGAACGAGAAGGGAAACACAAAGTGGTCGTCGGTAAGGATACTCGCTTATCCTGTTATATGTTTGAAAATGCTCTGATTGCCGGCCTTTGTTCTATGGGTGTAGATACATTAATGGTGGGACCATTTCCCACGCCAGGTGTGGCATTTATCACACGTGCCTACCGCGCAAGTGCCGGGATCATTATTTCAGCTTCACATAACCCATATTATGATAATGGGATCAAATTCTTCTCTTCTGAGGGATTTAAGTTCCCTGATTCATGGGAAAAGGAAATGGAAGCATTGGTCGCTAAAGGTGGATTTGAAGATAATCTGCCTAATGATGGCGATATTGGGAAAAATACAAAAATTCATGATGCCGATGGGCGCTATATCGAATTTGCAAAGGCCACATTTCCCCGCAAGCTTTCACTGAAGAACCTAACGATTGTGTTAGACTGCGCCAATGGAGCAAGCTATCGTGTGGCGCCGCTTGTGTATCGGGAGCTTGATGCGACGGTGCATGTTTATGGAAATACCCCAAATGGAATGAATATCAATGATCAATGTGGTTCTTTACATTTAGAAACTATACAAAAAGCCGTGATTGATCATCGTGCCGACATAGGGATTGCCCTGGATGGCGATGCTGACCGTGTGATTATGGTGGATGAGAATGCACAGGTTGTCGATGGTGATGCTATATTGGCTATTTGTGCCAAAGATATGGTCAAAAAAGGGATGTTGCGCAATAATCGTGTGGTCAGCACTGTAATGGCGAATCTCGGATTCATCAAAGCGATGGAGGAACTTGGCATTGAAGTCATCAAATCACAGGTTGGCGATAGGTATGTCATTCAGGATATGCTGAAACATGATGCTATTTTGGGGGGCGAACAAAGCGGCCACCTCATTTTTCTTGAGCATAACACTACCGGTGATGGAATGGTTTCCGCATTGCAGGTATTGAGGATAATGATCGAGACAGAGTCCAAACTCTCTGATTTAGCGGCGATTTTCAAACGCTATCCCCAGGCATGCATCAATGTTAAAGTCAAGTCAAAGCCTCCGCTGAACACGTTGAATGAGGTGCAGGAGATAATTCATGAAGTTGAAGCACTGTTAGGAGATTCAGGGCGGGTGTTAGTACGGTATTCAGGGACAGAAGATATTTGCCGTGTCATGGTTGAAGGGGCAAAACAAAAACAAGTAAACCAGATGGCAAATTCCATTGCACTTGTCATCGGGAAGTTATTAGGAGTAGGGAAAAGGTTGTAAAGATGTGTGGAATTTTCGGATATGTCGGTAAGAAAGACGCGGTTAGAACAGCACTTGAGGGATTAAAAAAACTCGAATATCGAGGGTATGATTCTGCCGGCATTGCGGGTATTAGAGATGGTAAAATTTACTACTGTAAAGAGGCCGGTAAGGTTGCCGTCCTAGAAAAAGCGGTAGAAGCTGCTCAATTAAAGTTGGATATAGCCATCGCTCAAACCCGTTGGGCAACGCACGGAAAGCCTTCAAAAATAAATGCGCATCCTCATGTCGATAATGACCAATCACTTGCAGTGGTTCATAACGGCATCATTGAAAATTATGAGTCTTTGCGTGATGAGCTCACCGCGAAGGGGGCACTATTTGTTTCTCAAACCGACACAGAAGTAATCGCCCATCTTGTGGCTAGTTTCTATGAAGGAGACATCCTCAAAGCTGTCCAAGAAGCTGTTCCTCTTTTAAAAGGCTCGTTTGCTGTCGCTTTAATCCATCGTGATTTTCCCGGCCAAATTATAGCCATCGCGCATGAAATGCCGCTAATCATCGGCATTGGAGTTAATGAGGTTTTCATTTCATCTGATGCAAATGCCTTTGTTGCAGATACTCGCAAGGTTATTTTCCTCGGAAACTCGGAAATTGCTGTCATTAAAAGTGAACAGATCGACTTGTACAACGCTTCATGCGACCAAATTACCAGGCCGCCAGAACTTTTGACCGCAGATGCTGTCGAGGCTTCAAAAGGTCTTTTTGAACATTACACTCTAAAAGAAATATTTGAACAACCCCAAACAATACGCAGCGCCATGCTATCCCGTTGCCAGGAAGAGTATGGCACAGCAGTCTTTGAAGAGTTGAATTTTGATGTCAAAGAATTACTAGCGGTTAAACGTATTCTAATTTTAGCCTGCGGAACCTCTTGGCATGCCGGATATCTGGCTTCTTACCTTTTTGAAGACAAAGCTCGTATTCCTGTTCAGGTCGAAATCTCCTCAGAGTTTCGTTATAAAAATCCGGTTGTTCTCGCTGAGACATTAGTCATCGCCATCAGCCAATCAGGAGAAACCGCTGACACCCTTGCCGCAGTAAGGGAACTCAGGGCAAAAGGGGTTAAGGTTTTGGCTATCTGTAACGTTTTTGGTTCTACACTTGCACGTGAAGCTGATTCATGTTTGTTTTTGCGAGCCGGACCGGAAATAGGCGTCTGTTCAACCAAGGCGTTTACCAGCCAGTATGTGGTTTTAGCACTGTTCTGCCTGATGATGGCAAGAATGCGTCACATGGGAAAAAAAGAAGGACAGACATTTCTCGAGGCTATGAAGCTTCTTCCTGGTACCGTACAGACTGTTTTAGACAATGCCGGGAAGATTAAAGCAATTGCCAAAAAATATGCCCATTACCATAATTTCTTCTTTCTTGGCCGTTGCTATATGTTTCCCGCTAGTCTAGAGGGAGCATTAAAATTAAAAGAGATCTCATATATCAATGCCAATGGATATGCCGCAGGCGAAATGAAGCACGGTCCAATCGCCTTAATTAATGAGGAGTGTCCGACTGTTGCCATGTGTGCTAATCAGCTGACTTTCGATAAGCTATTAAGTAATTTGATGGAAGTCAAGGCTCGTAATGGCTCGGTGATCGCTATTGCAAACAGCGAGCAGGAAGTCAAGCTTAAAGGGATTGCTAACGATATTATTCTTGTGCCAGTGACAATTGATGAGCTTGCTGCCGTTCCAAGCTCCGTTGCCACACAGCTATTGGCTTATTATATTGCACACGAACGGGGTGCTGATATCGATCAACCGCGCAACCTAGCGAAATCCGTCACAGTGGAGTAAGACGCAATGAAATTACATGGAACTGTGATTGGTGGAATTTTATTAATTGCTGGAACATCCATTGGCGGTGGAATGTTAGCCTTGCCTGTTTTAACCGGCCAAGTGGGTTTTTTTCCTTCTTTGGTTGTCTATCTGTGCTGCTGGCTTTTCATGGCGTTAACAGGGTTATTATTTTTGGAAATAGCCTTGTGGATGGAGCCCGAAGCTAACATCATTACAATGGCAGAGCGTACCCTTGGGGGCGCCGGTAAAGCAGTTGTGTGGGGACTTTATCTGTTCCTTTTTTATTGCCTTACATTGGCCTATATTGTAGGGATCGGCGATCTAATAGTGGAAGTCATGCAAGGGACTATTGCGCTCAAGGAGTGGCAGGGAGAGATCCTGATTCTTGTTTTGTTCGGCCCTTTTGTTTATGCCGGAGCACGTCTGGTCGGGCAGTTCAATTTATTTCTTATGATTGGACTTGGTGTTTCTTATCTGGCCTTTGTTTTTCTTGGGGCTTCGCATGTGCGCAGCAATCTTTTGTTGTCGACTAACTGGTCAAAATTGTGGACTGCATTGCCGATCACATTTACAGCGTTTGCCTACCAAGGAATCATCCCCACATTAGTTACTTACATGGATCGCGATGTCAGGAAAATTCGTTTGGCAATCATTATCGGAAGTTTTCTTCCTCTGGTAGCCTATACCGTGTGGCAATGGTTGATTCTTGGCATTGTCCCTGTAGAGGGTGCTGGGGGTCTGAATGATGCACTTGCAAATGGATTGAATGCTGTACAACCGCTTAAAAATACCCTGAACACTTCCAGCGTTTATGTCGTCGGGCAATATTTCGCATTTTTTGCATTGGTAACATCGTTCTTAGGCGTTTCTCTTGGGCTGATGGATTTCCTCGCTGATGGATTAAAGGTTAAAAAGACGGCTATGGGAAAACTGGCACTGTGTCTGCTGGTCTTTGTACCGCCTACTTTGTTTGCTTTCACTCATCCGCATGTTTTTTTAATCGCTTTGGACTATGCCGGTGGATTTGGATGCGCGCTGTTGCTTGGGTTGATGCCTGTTCTAATGGTGTGGTCAGGTCGTTACAAAATGGGCTTGAAGGGTACCTATAAAGTGGCAGGTGGACGTTGGAT
>JBAWVE010000030.1:0-15583 GCA_037147435.1 Parachlamydiaceae bacterium | reverse complement strand
TCAGGTGATCTTGGCCATCCAAAAGTGTTACCTTCATTTGAACCATGCCTAAAAAATGGCAAAAAATATCAAAGCAACTTCTACAAAAGTTGTTAGCTGTTTTATGAAGGGCTAGATGTTATTTCTCCGAGCCCCAAGTCGTCCACGGCCCTTAACTTAATACTCGTGGGTGTACTCAACATACTTCAGGCTAAATTAGTAATCTGGTAAACTGGCTATTTGTTCGGCATTCACTACCTATAACTATCAGGAGTTCACTCATGTCAAGCTCTGTAGAAAGAATCGGAATTACCGTAGGTTCAGCCAATCAGGTTAAAATTGCAGCGGCACAAGAGGTTTTTTTAACACTAGCCGCTGGTCGGGAGATCAAAGTAACCTCCTTTAAAGCGTGGCCCGGGATATCTACGTGGAAATCTACCCTGGCTGATGGGCAGCCCTTTGGGGCAAAACAAACCGCTTTCGGCGCTATCAATCGAATGAACCATTGCTGGAGAGAGTGTCACGAATCGATGAAGGTTGATTGTAATCAGGTGTATGCTGTTGGTTTTGAAAATGGATTGGTAAGTGCTTTAGAAATTGGTCACAGCGGGCCACAGTGGTTTGACGTATGCTTTGTGGCTATCAAAAATGAGAGTGCAGTTATTATCAAACGAGGTAGATTCGTACAAACAGAGTTTTCCCCTCCAGCTAATTATTCTCAGGAAGATTTTGATACTGCCGTCAAGGCGTATCAAGAGCTGATTATGCCAAAACTCAAAGACGGGAAAGATCTTTACCTGGAATGGACTAAAGACAGCGTCTGGGGGGCGAAAACCCGGGAGCATTTCTTAACCGAGTGTGGAGCTCATGCGCTACAGGAACTAGACGCACTAAAGGGTGCTCAAGATATTGTGGGAAAGTGTATTGAATCGGGAATGACCGCTTCTGCCGGTCCTCGCTATAACACGATGCTGTGGATGCGGGATTTATCTTATATGACACCCGTCTATCTAAAACTCTGGGCGCAGGAAAATCTTTTGTTAGCACTGCGGAATATCTCTCAGCATCAATTTTCTAAACATACCATCTATGATAATGACTACGAAACTTTCGACCGTTTTGGAAATGTGCCGATTGTATGTATTCCAGAAGCTAATGTGCGGTCATTTCTTATTCAGCGGATCCGTGGTACGATGCAGGATAAAGCCTGGCAAATCCAATTATGGGACTATACCCAACGCATGAGGCCAGAAAAATTAGGCCAATTTCCTTATAAAAAGTACCTGGATGGAAAAGAAATTAAAGATCTTTCATTGGATAGTTATAGTGTGGAAGAACTTAAACGATATTATGAATTGCTTTCTGAGTTCGGCAGACAACTTGAGAAAGAGGGGTATCAACCACCAAAAGCCTCTTTTGCCCTTAAAACATTTATGGATGGTAATTTACAAAATCTCACTCCCGGTACAAGAGATAGTGAAATCCACTATATCCTAACTATTTTTGCACTGATCAAACATGACCTCCAAGGGCGCGAATCTCTATTGAAAGAATTTGCACCCTTTTTAGCAAAAGCCCTCTATTATTTATATATGAACGTGGTCGATAACGAAGATGGTCTTCCACGTGGTGCTGACACCCGAGATATTTTTGCAGATATGTTGTATGATTCGAAACTGTTGACAAATGCTGTGTTTTTGTACCAGGTTCTTAGCTTTTTTGTTGATTATGCTTCGGACCTTCAGAGCACATCTTTCTGCGAAACTCTGACGCATGCCATTCGTGACACAGTGGGGAAGAAAACTCCTCACTTCTTAGTCGAAATGGTACAATTTGATCTTGGAACTATCTTCAGACAGGAACAGGAGCGCCTTAAAGTATCGATTCAACGTAAACTCCTTTTCGATGGCACAAAATTTAATCCTAAAGATTTCATTCCAGGCAAGCGTGCCGGAATCTTTCTAGACAGTTTAGTGAATCCTTCACCAATTGATGTCATTGTCAGAAAGTGCAACCCTGATTTTGTAAAGGGAACAACTGCAGATCCCCAAGCATTAGCTCAAGCCGTTTTAACAGGATTGATTCCTCCAGAATATTATGATGAGGTCATTCGTCTTTTTGCAGCTGCTGATTCCAAAATCGGTGTTCAGGTGTTTGTGCCCATCAGCGGTAAGACGCAAGAGGAAACTGAGTTGTTACAGAAAGTAAAAGGCCTGGTCGTGTGGCCGCATATCACCTGGGTCGTGATTCGTGCTCTGATTGCTATGGATACTGAGCGCAGTTTGAATATTGCCGAGGAACAACGGGATAAATTGATGCAGCTGGGAGGCTGTAGCGAATGGTACGCTATTGATCCTGATACACAAGAGCCTGTAAAAGGGGGCGATCCTCTGCAGGGGTGGTCTGCGTCCAGTATGATTATGGCTTTCGACGACTTTTATCAGCATTACTCCGATGGCGCGCCTTAAAATTAACTAGTACTGTAAATCATTAACCAACATGTGGTTAGATAATTTGCAATTTATCGAACCTGACAAAAAATATGCCTAAATCCCGGCGGTTGCCAATTTTTTCTCAGCCTCTCTGGGCTGAAATTTTTGCAGTTCTGCATATTTCGTGAGGAGAAGAAAAAGATACAGCTGGGTATTCTCCTTCCGTAGATTATTCAGCACAAATTGGGTGCCGTTCAAAGCGATTTGTCTGGCTTCGTTATCATGCTCCTTCGCCCATTTGATTTTGTCAATCAGATCGGAAAAATTATTGGCCACTGGAATGTAGTGCTCGTATGGTTTGATGCCCAGATAGTACCACTGAATGTTATCTGAGGTCTGCTTCAATACAACGGAGTTGGACCATAACGACAAGCTACTTTGCATTCCGGGACATATGGGCTCATTTGACGCTTACGCTACTTTTAGTTGAAAGAGTTTTGCATAAAAAAGCCTCTTCCTTAAAATCAAATTTCACAAAAAAATTTAAAAGGAATTCCAAGGCATGTGGCATGGACATCTGAATATGCATAAAGGATGGGCGCATCCTCCACAACCTCCCTGAAAAGTTAAGTGATATATAGGATGACAAAAAAACAGGAGCCGATAAAGGTAATTTACTCTAAATGCCAATAAATATCACACACACCGTAGGGTCAACCCATACTGTGAAAAGTGCAGTGGCAAAAGATGTTTTTTAGCACTCGGTACTGGTAGGGAGATTAACGTCATCTCCTTCAGAGTGCTTACCTGAGAGATCGCTCAGTTTCTTTAGTTCGGGCCAGGCAATGGCGTAGGACTCGATGTATTCGCGAAACTGTTGTTGATTTGGGCCGGCGAGAGCAGTCTTCAAATTTATTTTTTCTTGATCTGACAAAGAGGATATACCCCTGTGAATTTTGTTGAGAAGTCGGATGGCTTTAATCTGGGAATTACTGCGTTCAAAATCTTTATTCTGACCATCGAAGGCTAGGATGTGATCTCCAGAACAGAGGAAATAATCGGTGTTGGCATCACTGTGGCGGTTTGTGTTGCCCCCATGCTTTTCCATCTGAATCATGACAATGTTGGCATCATACAAATCCAACGGGGCATAGCGGTACTGCTTCGTTGTTCGGTCAAAGCAGATTAAATAGTGATCAGCAGGTTTACGCACCATTTCATTCACTGCAGTGTCATTGGAAACGTAATTGATGTTTGGAGACTCGATGATATCGACCCCCAATTGAATAGCTACTGGTTTTTCTTTCATTTTCTCAACATAATTCCCATTCCAGACCGTAAGATGGGCTGGCTCATAATCTATTTGAGGAATCATTCCGTGCTGTTCCTGTTGAAGCTCTGTGATGTTTTCTGCAGTATTATCCGTTTCTTGCTGTGATGCCACCTCTTGCACTACCTCTGTGAGTAATTCTGCATCAACGTCAATATCGACTTCGCAATTTAGCTCATTTGTACTGTTCATATTGATTGTTTTTGGCAGCTTTGCATAGTCGACATATTGATCAAATGTTGCCAGCAATCCATCGACATCTATTTCTAAACTAGGATGTTCTTTTTTCATCAAATCCGCTATCCGTACATAACGGCCCTTCAAAGTCTTGACAGCGTCTTCAATAGGGACAGCATTGTTTTCGTCAGAGGCTAATTGTCCATCTTCTGCTTCGGTTGTCGCCACAAGAACTCGTTCCAGGTCTGCGAAGATTTGATACAAAGGGGCTGCTGGCTGGGATGCATTGAGGTCAATATGTTTCCATAATTCCTGTTCAAAGAGATCCTCAAGACAAAGATTCAAAGCAAAGAAATTGTCCTTCCCTTTAATCTCTCCTTGAACCAGGGTTGTATGTTTTAGCACGTGTTCCAGGCCAAGTATTACTGTTGTTTTCTTTTCGGTGTCTCCTAATCTTTCCAGCATAATTTTTGCCTGATCCTGCGGGCAAACGATCCCAGTACTCTGCCCTTCCTGAAGTTGGCGCATCCGACCAATACCCTGAAGGAGTAAATCATGTGGTGTCAGATGGCTGATTGTCGTTAAAGCGCGTGCTGTTAGGGGCATTATTTCATCGGATCCTACAGCCTTGCTTTGACGGATGTAAATAAAGAGTTCTTTAGGATCCAGAGCACTTTCTGAGGCGGGTATTGGCTTTATTTGATTGCGATGCAATACGAACCGCTTACCCGAATCATCGAAAAAGAGAACGCCCTCGATAGGCTGATTTCTCGCTGCTGTCTTTTGTAAAATTGTTTCAGCAATATGCATCTGAGATAGTCCTCTAAAGAGGCCGCCGGTATCGATGATCACACAAGCTTGATCGTCCTGTATTAAAGTGTTTGTTAACAGTGCGGCTGCGTCTGTTCCTGCGATTGTATGGACGCGGTCCCTGCTGCTTTTCCATAAAGCTGCCAGGTTGCCGATCGGAGTACTTTTCTTCTCTTCTGTTTTCATTTTAGCAGGCAATGTATCTGGCTCTACTGTACCGGAAGCTGCCTGTACATGGTGATGGGCTCGGATCAGCTGGAAGGGGCTGCTCGTTACTTTTTGTGAAAAATAGGTGATTTTCGGAAGTACGGCGATGCTAATAAACTTCACCTTTACCCGCAGATAATTTGGGTGATTTAGATAATTAACGATTTTTTTGATACCATCTTCATCGAGATTTTCAGGGAGATCGGGTAGCTTTAGGGCTTTGGCGATCGCCTGATAAAACTTGAATTTTGAAGAAGACGCAACATGTTCGACATCTTTTAGTATTTCAGTCGATAACCCTATGATAAACGATTGAATCGTCGATTCCATGAGTGGTGTTTTTAGATTTGCCTGGAGGGAAAAATTCTTTAACTCTTCAATGGTGGCAAACTCTGATTTTGGCTTGAGCACACCATGAAGCATCGGTTCGGCCAAGCCTGAGGTCTTATTAGGGTCAATCCCATAATGCTCATCGCAATTGCGGCTTAGGGTGTTTTTTAAATGTTTGATCAATTGCACTTTGAGATGATTGTAAGTGCGCTGTAATTTTAAATTAGCTCCTAGCTCTTGTTGCAATAGCTCATTTTCACCTGCCGTTAGGCGGATTTTTTGGAAATCTTTTTCAGTAATTAACTGGATAACTGCAGGGAATTGACCTGCTGCGGATTTCGCCAGAAGAGGTAAGAGCAGATTATCGTAATTATCCTGAGTAATTGTTATTTTCGCAGCTGAATGCAACTGGGGAAGAAACTCGAAATTAAATTTTCCAGTAACCTCCGGGGACAACAGGTGAGTTTCATAAAGTTGACGTGTTTCTATAATGCTTGCCTGTGTAACGAACTTTGGAGCTCCTATGGCATAGTCATAGCGACGGCGAATATCAAAACATTCCCGCGATTCATCTACAAAGTTGGAGAGATCTTTCATAATGATTTTTCTTAATGTAATGAGTTCATTCGTGACTTGATCCTGACTCTTTGCATTCAGACTCTCCTTCAATTGCAGGTTGCATAGACGGTGCAGTGTATCGATCGATATCAGGATGATTTTCTTCTGTTTTTTTGCATCTTCCAATGCGGCTACGATCCGTTTCAGATACTCGACACTACCCCCTCGTTTCCTGTTAAAGTTTAATATGAGAAACGATTTATCAAAATGGATTCCCAATTTTTCCCTTAATAAAGTCCGAGCGCTATCCATCAATGCAGGAGGAAGTGTCATCATACTGAGCGGCCGCGAGCGGCTCATTTTTAAAAGCCAGAGTGCGATCAATACCGATGATTTTCCAAAGCCTGTCGGCGCTTCAAATTCCAGATTTTCCAAGGAGTTGGGATTGGCCAGCTTCACATACGCATCGTACTGCTCTTTTTTCAGGCGTATGTCTGTAAAGCATTCGAAAAGTATTAGGTGCAGATCACTCCCATCGGAATAAGCCCTGTTTGTGCTCAGGGTTTGAGCAAGTTTATCAAGATTCAAGATAACTTCAGAGCTTTGATCATTTAGCCCCTG
Organism: Parachlamydiaceae bacterium; assembly: GCA_037147435.1. Classification (GTDB taxonomy): domain Bacteria; phylum Chlamydiota; class Chlamydiia; order Chlamydiales; family Parachlamydiaceae; genus JBAWVE01. Next base: position 9,139 of record JBAWVE010000030.1, on the reverse strand, counting down.
ATTCCTGAGTTGCTCGATCTCCTCAATTTTTTTTATCGCCCTAATGTAAAGCTGTTGCTCCGTTTTCAACAAAAGATACTGTGTAATGATTGCTTTTAATGTTCCCAACTCTTCTGGAGTCATGCTTGGATTAGCTTCACGAATCACATCGTACGCTTCATTGGCGACAGCTAACATCACTTCATTTAAATTAAGTTCCTTTCTCATTGCCCCTTTCTGTTCTGCAAGAAAATAAGGATCCCTAATCACCATCAAATCAAGAATTTGTGTAGCCAATTTATCGGTTTTATCTCCATTTTTGACGATTGCACGTGCCAGCCATCCCTTAAGATCACTTAGTTTCGATCCATCAACTCTTATTGGGGGTTCCAGCGGTAATTGGGCTTCTGTTTCCTTGATTCCATCGTCAATTCTATTTTGCACCCTTGTTACACAAGGATCTTCCTTTGCCGTGACGGGTGTCTGATAAATTTCCCCCAGCTCGCGCAATACGGTCCGGTCGTCCTCCAGTTTTTTTACATGAACATCGGAAGGTAATCTGCTAAGATAGCCCAAACTTATCAACTGGGTACCTAGATTATGCAAAACCATCCCCTTTCCGTGCCCCTCTGCTTCATGCACTGGTATCGGTAATGACGGCTCCAGCATTGGCAGCGTGAGTGTGGAGCGTGGTACTGGCATTGGAGTCGTCGCGGATAACACAAATTTATTCTGAAAACTCCATTCCTTCGGTTCAGAAATCGAAAATCTTATTTCTTCGAGCTTGCGACAAATGTTACATACATCACTCCAACTAATATTTTTACAAATAAACTGGTCACACTGTTTATTGCTAGATAATACACCATGTAAGACATCTGCCAGAGCATTGACACGGTTGTCAACTCCAAAACGAGAGCAGCGCAAAATCTCCTTGAGTTGGATAAACTCCGGATCAGACATATCCTGTCTCTTTGCTATTTTTAAATAGTAGAGGAAATTGGCTATAAAAGCCGCACCAGGACGGATGTTTAAAACAATTGGCAGAGGTTGATTTTCATGTTTTTTCATTAAAGCAAAAATTTTTGGCTCATTTATAATGAAAAAAGGTTTATCCCTATACTCACTTCCATACCAGATCCAATAGTCTCGTGGCTTCCTGTATGTTGTAACAGTTTGCAATTGGTCTCCGTTAAGGAACTCTAGACGAGTATTGAACCTTAATTTTTCACTTTCATCAATGCTGAACTTGCATGATTTATACACCTTGAGGCATTCTAATTCTTCATCTTGTGACAGGCGGTATTCCATCGCATTGTTCCATTTATCTAAATAATTTGAATAATCTCTCAGTAGAACTCTATCCTGCTTGGGCGTTAAAGACTCACTATTCAATGAAGTACTTTGCAGGAGCTTCAATTGGATACGTAAAGCGCTTGCCGCGGGGTGAAAATCCATTTTTGGTAGAGTCAACCAAGAGCTTCCGTATGTTGGATCCCATTCAAAACATTTTAGAAATGTAACGGATTCTGAATCCCATTCAAAACTCTCCTTTTTGAGATGCTTGACGAGCTTGTCAAGAAGAGGGTAGTCCTGCTTTTTGAGTGCCAGATAACCTAAATAAAGGGTACTGTATAAACTATCTGGCAGCGTGATATTGTGAGATTGATCGACGGCATATAACAATATTTTTGGGTTTTTTTCGGGTTGTGGTGTGGATAATTCAGCGGGGAATTTGGGTTGGAAATGCGGGATAGTATGATTCAGTGTCATGACTATTTTTGATCCCGTCGCATTGCGCAACTTTACATAATGGGAAAACGGTTCAAAATCAGCAACTTTATCCTGAGAATCTAAATAATACCCGGGTGGGTGAGAACTCATCCACACTTCGTTTCCTTCCTTCAACGTTTGCCGATCAAATGTGAGCTTGAGTTCTGGAATTGTCACTTTAATGACTTCATTGGCAGAATTTTTCCAGATACACGTATGATGTCCTCCATAAAGTCTTAAAATCGATTGAATGGCTGGACCTAATAGCGCACTGTTTGCAATTAGGGTCAACTGTTCTTTGCGATCGGGAAAATGGACGCCTGAGGTATCTGCGTAACACAAAACAGCTGACTCATTTTTATTGATACACAAAGCTTCAGCACTGCCGTTTACCCGATACCAATAGGTGACCCGACTGTTGAAGACACCATTTCCAAGTTCACAGGGGTGATTGGTTGGAAACGTGTCTCCATAGGGGGAGGTGTCTGTAATCATCGTACTAAACACCTTTCCACGGTGGAATTGCTGCACTTTCACATAACTACGTTTGTATTCATAGAGTTCTTCCTTTCCATCTGGATCTTGAAATTTTCGGTAGAGGTGTAATTTGTTTCCATCGATAGTCAGGTATGTTAAGTGTCCGTAGCTATTGATAAATGAGTAATAACCCTCGGACAAACAACGAAAAGATGTTGGCGATCGATAAGGGAAATCAATATTGTCGAGAATCCATGAGGGAAATTTTGATTCGCCTACATCTGGATGTAACTCCGAAAGCTCCCGGACACCTCTGAAATAATCCAATTCAATTTCTTTGGAGTATGAAAAATCGAAAGTTAATCCCAGTTCATTGTGTTGTCTTAAGGCACTTATACAGTGGTTTCCTAATTCGAGACTCCATCGACAATGGGGGGTAAGCGCAATGATCTGCGTTAAAATTTTCCCTTTTTGTCCGTCTGTCAGAGTTCTGCTGGAGAACTGACAGAGTTCGGTCAATTGCTTGTCGAGAAATTCTGCTTCTATATTCACTCCTGTTGTTTTTGCAAAGGAAAGAGCCTGGGTGTAAACGCGAACCAATTTCAGATGCATATCCAGCCAAACTGGACTTGTTGTTGACAGGATCCGCTTTTTTAGAAAATCAAAAAGAACGAACTTTACCTGCGTATTTTCCTGCATGACTCGCTCGAGCTGAAAGAGATCAGAACCAGGCATTTTATTGAAGAGCCCTGCCGTTAAAAAGACATCCAGTGCTGGATCACTCACATCGCCTGTATGTGCCGTCAAATACTGAATCCAAAGCGGAATGGAAAGTACAGAATATAACCGTCTTCCAGCAAATAAATGCTGTTGCGTTGCTGGAATTTCGGCCCCAGAAGATAGCTTCAACGAATCCCTTGCACGGAGAATATCATTCTGACCCGCTTCGAGAGGTGCAGACGCCAAAACTTCTGGCTGAAGGACTGCTCCGATATCTTTTACGTTGGCTTGTAAATGATGCGCTGTCAAAAATGGAGCTACCGCACGACCTTTCTCATATGAGCCATCGAGGGGTTCCCAAAATTTTTTAGTCAGGAGTCGAGTGATATTCAAATTATTTAGGTCTTCTTCTTTTGTAAAGCCTAATGCTTGATTTACATCAGTTGTTGAAGCGGTGACCCTTCCAGAGGATAAATAAAATGCGAAGAGGCAATCCATAAAACATTGTTGCAAACCGAGGAAAACGGGTGCGCGTCTATCTTGCAAACTCTCTCTTTTGTACTCCATCAAATAACGCGCGTGTTCGAAGTATTCGGCATCGTTGACCAAAATTGATGCCCTCATCGGACTCGTGTAAAAATCCTTGCTCGATGCTAAACTATTTGGGTCCTGATTAAACCTTGCTTCTTCCAGACGAACTACCTGTGAAATATTTTTCTGCGTCAATAAATAACTTTGAAGAAGATCTTCATTTGCCCCCCGGATATTTGTAAAGTTCTTCCGATGAAAAGTATAAACTCCAGACCCAGCTTTTTCTAGGCCGATCTCCATTTTTTGATTACTATCGCCATAGCCTTTTAATAATTTCGTGGCCTCCCGGAATTCTTCAACTTCCCAAGGGGTGGTCAAACAAAAATTGTTCTCATTCACCTGAATGAGCGGTAAGGCAGAAGCAACAAAAAAGCGGACAAGCGATTCTGGAAGCTGTAACCTGTGTGCTGCCGCACTGACAATAGCAAAAGTTTTTAAGGAGATTATAGCAAAGAGTGACGGAATAGAATAAATACCCGGACGGCCTGTCAAGGAGGCTATCATCAGGTGATTTAGTTGGCAAAGTGACTTGATAGCATTTTCGTCGGCTTTCGTCGCCCAATAGGGATCTGTACTGACAGGGATTTTTTCCATGATCTGGACAATGAGACAATTCATATCTTGCACTTTGTCTGATTTTTTAAGGCTTTTTGCTTGTTTAAGACCGTTTTTTAAGAGTTGACTGATTTCTTTCGAGGTATTCAATGGGACGTTTACTTCTCTATTGACAATCCCCGCAGCTAAAGGGGTTCCATTGCTGAGATCCAGGGAGTATACTTCGGAAGATGTTAGGCCAACGAGCAGATCCGATTCATGCTTTTCGATTTCTTTTCGGTTAAGTTCTAATTTCGGTTGAATAATCGCCCTAACACTTTCGTTGAACTTGTTAAGATCGCGCACTTCTTCTTCTGACAAACCGCCAATTTTTTGAAGTTTAACTACCCTCCGCATCAATTTATCGGCTGCCTGATCAATCATGGAAAAGAGAGCTGTATCGATGGAGTCGTGGTGTGTCAGCAAATTTTCCAGGGTCGCTTTTGCCAGGTGCACCTTAATGAACAGCGCGCTTGGATCCGACAGGACATCTTTCATTTCAGTCGTATAGGGCTTGAGGGAACAGGTGCCTGCGTGTTGCTCGCTGGCCATGACTTTCTTTTCCCGTGCACTGATTGTGCCGGGCCACGTAGGAAGTAATACCTCGTAAAACTCCTTGATGGAATAGGCTGTAGTCTTTTCCAATTTGATTGCTGACAATTCTTTTGGAATTTCTGGAACCATGGATAAAGAAAGTTCTTGTAGATAAATGAGAAAAGGGGAGTTCTCTAGATCCTCGATAGGAACTTCATTAAGAGCAAGCCAGGGGTCGATATATCGCTTCCCGGCATGAATAAAACTATCTACATGATAGTGGATTCCCTCTCCTCGATTGGCTATTTCGGCCTTCACATACATTTTACCATCTTTTTCAATGGGTTTTAGATACATGGCAATCACGTGCCCTGCAGGAATAGCACTGTATCCAGAAGCAAATGATAAAGGCTTCCCAGCTTTTAAAGAGCTGAGCATCTCATCCTTAATGCGTAATTTCTCGGCTAAAAGCGCTTTGGGGTCGTGACAGCAATCTCCCAGCTGTTTTTGCCGCACTGTCCAGATGTAGGCTGATCGATAGGATTGAATGAGCGCTTCGACTTCCTTGTTTTCCTGACTCAGTCTGGGGTGATCTTTTAACTTTTCCAGTTCTGTAATCAGAAAACTCAATGTCAATTCGGGAATCAGGGTGATTTCCTGACCAAAATCATAGGAGGTGAAATCGGCATTGTAGAGTGCAAATAGGCTCAATGCGGCTTGCTGACTTTTCAAATCTTGCAAGGGAGGGAATGTGGAAGCGTCTGATGCATGTGAGCGCGTTCCGCCTCCGATGATCGCGCTGACTGCGTTGATGCGGTTTGCTACAGGTTCCTGAGCGATGCCATCCGCCTGTATGACTGTGTATTTCTTGACAAGGGAACGAAAGGCTCTGGTAGAACCTAATCCTAACGTTGCGAGGGAAGCCAAAATCGTTACGGCTACAATTACTCCCTTAGATGACGGTTTAAGTTTTTTGAAATCATCCAGTGGGGTATTGCTATTTTGTATGTTTTCGTGTTCAATATTCATAACAAAAACAACCTATGTAGTTTTATTATTAGTATAATTAAAAATAATAATATATACAAGGAAGTTAAAAAAGGAAGTTAAAAAAATGAAAAATTATAATTTTTTATTGAACAATAAATAAGAATGGAAGTTGGTTTTAATGTAACTTGTCGTTCACACCATCAATAAGGATTGGAATTTTTTATGCGTGTTCCGCCGTGTTTATATCTCTAAATCCGGCTGACGAGTTGTCTTTACCTTGGAAAGTGAAATATTGTGAGAAGTCGTATCATCTTCGGCAAGCCGAAGATGATACGACTTCTCACAATATTTGATTTCTAAGGCAAAGTTCAACAGGTCGACCGGAGGTATCCTGCTTATCCTAACCATCCTGCCTATCTTGTAAACTTCTGACAGAAAAGGTGATCAAGGCCGAATTGAACCTTTGCTTTTCACTTACCTCTTAAAAGCGGCAATCGTTAACAAAATCCATCCCAGCAACAATAGAAGGCCACCTATTGGGGTGATTGCGCCAAAAGTGCGAATTCCACTGAGTGCAAGGGCGTATAAACTGCCTGAAAAAATGAGGATGCCGCCAAAAAAGACCCAGCCGGCCCAAAGTGCCCAAGGACCCGGCGTGACAGTAGAAATCCAAACAGCCAGGGCCATTGCCAGGACGTGATAGGTTTGGTAACGAACACCGACCTCGTAGATAGCAAACATGTCATGTTCCAGTCGTTGCTTAAGAGCGTGGGCGGCAAAAGCTCCAAGAGCAACTGCAAGGAAACCCATCAAGGTTGCCGAGCCAAGCAATAATTGTTGGGGAAAATGAAGCATAATGATCACCATTTATAAAATTGTTGAATTCCAAGAAAATGTACAAAGTCGAGGATACAATATAGAATATTATTTGACTCCCTATTAATGCAGAACACCCCTTGCATTTCTTTGATTTATGTACGATAATCAAGGCAAGCATCTAAAATGGAGGGATAATGAACGCAGGTGGGAAAAGGAGTGGAGCAGGGAGGCCTAAAGGATCGGGTAAGTTTCGCGAGCCGACAAAAGCGATCCGTCTTCCGGCTAGTGAAATTGAAAGCGTTCTTAAATACGTCCACAATAAATTTTATCGGATACCGCTTTATCAGAGTTTGGTGTCGGCAGGGTTTCCTTCGCCGGCAGAGGATCATGTTGAAGACCAATTAGATTTGAATGAGCTATTGATCAAACACCCCGTGGCAACCTTTTTTTTGAAAGTCTCTGGGGATTCGATGATTAAGGCTGGTATTCATCACGGTGATATTTTAATTGTAGACAGATCCTTAGAGCCAACGAATGGCAAGGTAGTGATAGCTTCCGTATTTGGAGAGCTTACTGTTAAACGACTGAAAATTGAAGGGAAGAGAGTGCAGCTTGTTCCTGAAAATGACGCCTACCACCCCATAGATATTACTGGTGACGAAGAGTTGAAAATCTGGGGTGTTGTCACCAATGTCATTCATGGGCTTTTATGAGTCACTATGTTTTGGCTGATTGCAACAATTTTTATGTGTCATGCGAACGCTTGTTCAATCCTGCATTGGAAGGCAAACCGGTTGTTGTTCTCTCGCAAAATGATGGATGTATCATTGCGAGATCTCAAGAAGCTAAAGATTTAGGCCTGAAAATGGGAGTCCCCTATTTCAAGGCTAAGCAGCTCTGTGAGACCGGAAAGGTGATCGTTTTCTCTTGCAATCATCAGCTATATGGCGACATTTCCCAACGGGTAATGAACGTCCTGACCAGTGTTGCCCCGGAAATTGAAGTCTATTCTGTCGACGAGGCGTTCATGAGATATCCGCACACCATGAAGCCCGAAGAAATAGAGGGGGAATCCTTGAGGATCAAACAATTAGTAAAAAAACTGGTGGGTATCCCCATCTCCATCGGAATCGCTCCCACAAAAACCCTCGCTAAAGCAGCGAATATCTTAGCCAAAAAAGAGCTAAAGAAAAAAAATACTAGCGGGATTTTAAACTTGAACGATCCTCAGGTGAGAAACGCAATATTGCAAAATTTTCCCATAGAAGATGTTTGGGGAATCGGCTTTCAGATCAGCCAAAAACTCAGGGGATTGGGAATCTTTACTGCTTGGGATTTTATGAATATGGATCCTTCTTCCGTAAGAAAAAAATTTGGCGTTACCGGAGAAAAAATGTTATGGGAATTGAGAGGTGTTTCAACACTGGGTCTGCAAAAAGTACAGCCGAGAAAAAGTATTTCGATTTCACGTTCATTTGCACACATTATCACAGATTTTTCGGCACTGTCTGAGGCACTAGCAACTTTTGTAGGCAAGGCCTGCGTTAAATTAAGAAAGCAAAAAAGCTGCACTTCTGCAATTCAGGTCTTTGTGGAATCCATTGCACCTCTTCCAGAAGATGGTGCTAGTGCACAGTATGCCAGGGCGAATTCCGGTGCTGCTGCATCGTTTGCTCAACCGACAAACGATACCTCTCAAGTCATATCAACGGCAATAGAATGTCTACATCAGCTATTCGATAGGGAAGGTAAATACAAAAAATGCGGGGTGTTTTTACTCGATCTGATTCCCGAGGATAAGATGATTCCTGATTTGTTTTCCGGAGGGTTAAATCCTAAACGCAGCTGCGTTATGCGTACAGTCGATTCCCTCAATCAACGCTACGGGAAGAATACCATTTTTTTTGGTGCGATGGGAGTTAGGGACTGTTCGAGATTAACGTGCACATCTGGATTGCGTCACAGTCCAGATGTGCAGTTTAATCTCGAACAGTCCCTTAATCAACGGTGGTCATCGCGCAGTGAGCGGAGTTCGCTACACAACACAACTTCCTGGGACCACTTACCCATAGCTTACGCAATGTGATCATGGCCATCTTGGTCAATCAATCGATTTCTTCAAGATTCTGTTCTCCGACTGCAAACGTTGTGGCTAATCCTTTCTGGAAAGCTATGCCTGCTAGCAGCATTGCTAAAGCACCTCCAATTGCAGTCAATGCTGGATACATTCCAATTGCAGACCCCACCAAAAAAGGACTCAAACCCATTGCACAACCAATAACCGATTGGTAGACCCCTAACACTTCCCCCTGGTTTTTGATGCCAGCTCGATTGGACACCATTGCTGCTGTTGTTGGATAGGTAAACGTAAGACAAAACATCAGCAGTGGCAAAATACACCAAATATACTGCCTATCTTGAATGAAAAGAAATACGAGCATGCACAGCGCACATCCCCACAAAGCCTTTACAGCAACTTTTTCCGGGGAAAATTGCTTTAAAATAAATGGTGTGATCAAACCTGAACTTAAAGCGTACCAGGCTCCACCGTAAGCATAATAGTTTCCAATATCGCTAAGGTTAAATCTAAACCGTTCACGTAATAGCACGGGAATAAATTCATTTAAAAAGATTGTGTTGCCAATTGATACTTCTTTTGAAT
>JBAWVE010000029.1:0-15733 GCA_037147435.1 Parachlamydiaceae bacterium | reverse complement strand
CTTATCCTACCCATCCTGCCAATCCTGTTATTTTATTTTTTTGACCGAAAGTTTTCACTGTGAAGCTGATCGAGGCTGAATTTATCTTGGACAAATCTATATTTTATGTTTAAGTCTGAAATTCTTAGATTAGTTAAAAAACAACCGTTTTTATCAATCTTTTCCATTGGGGTAAATTATGATGTCAGTAACCTGTGTCCCAGCATTGCCTCCCGAGCGGTCTGCATCGTCGAAAACTCCCTTGAAAGCAGGCGGTCCTGCTGCAGCGATTGCTGTAAGTCAAATACTCTCGGCTTCCCCACAAATGGTTCTAGATCAGTTTCTGGCGGGCAGAAAAGTTGTACAGATTCCTGTGAGCAATCCTACTGCCATTAGAGCATGGGTGCAACGAAGCGTCTATAGCCAAATGAGAGATTTTTTGCTTTTTTTTGAAAATAAAGAACTTTGGCAATCCTCACTCAAACTGTGTGCAGATATTGAAAGAAAGTTGGGAAATAAAGACCTTTTGGTTGCAACACTTAGAAAGAGAGCCTACGTATTGCAGTCTTGTATTGATTCACCGCGACTACGAGATAATATGGCGTGGAATAAAAAAATCCCCGAGCTCATGGATGACTTGTTGTCTCTTGCAGAGGAACGAGGGACGCTAGGGGACTATGCCGGAGCACAAACGACATTTCAATTCCTTTTAAGACATCCACTGGGAAAGATTCTTGACTCTAGATTACTCGTAGCGTCCATTAACAATCTGATGCAAATGAATAACATTCCAGAGGCTGAAAGGACATTGTCAAAATTGGAGAGCTTTGTGAGTCGTCTAATACGCAATGCCCAGGTTGATGACTACACTAAAATTGAGTCCCTCTGCCAGTTGGCTCTATGTCAAAGGGGTATAGGCGCAGTGCCAAAGGCGCGAGAAACCCTGACTACGGCGGAAGTCATTTGGGAGAATATCTCGAATCTGACTGCTGGTCGACAAGCAGTATTACCGGAATCCAAAGTTAAAGATCCCCGGACGGAAGGGTTCGGTGACCACCACCCTCTTTCCATTATTCAAAATTTTTGTGAGCTGGTCAGCAGTAGAGAGTTGGAATTTCTTGGATTGAAACATCAATATTTTCTGTTGGATGCTAGCATCACGTTACTGGAAAATTTAGACGGCCACACTAAAACAATGGGATTGATCTTGAGTGTTTTGCCCTTTCTGTCAACTCGTTTAGGAGAAGAATTGTCAAAGAATGACAAACTATTGAACTTAGTGGACCTGCGAGGAAAAACCATCAAACTGATTCAGGACTTTTGCTTTGACGATAAACTCAGATTGAATTTGATTCATAGAGTGATGCAGTTGACTCGAGATATCCTTCAAGACCCGAAAAAAGCTTTTGAAGTGGGTCAAATAATCACCTATTACCTCATCGCCTCGATGAAACCAGAGTTTCATACAGATTCCATAACTGCTGACAGGAAAAAGTATGTTGAATACAAAAATATTACAACTTTTAGACTACTGCGTTCCGCGGCGCTCGATGCCGTTGGGCCTGAAGTAACACTGTCTCTGGAATGCCTTCAAGTAGTGGAAAAAATGATTTTCTCCAAGGATCCTGCCGACGCTTTGGCTGCCCTTGCCAATGCCCGGGAATTGATTGATGATAAACCCAGAAATCAATTACCTCCCGACCTTTGCCCGCGTGCGGAGGTTAAACTAGAGGTGGCAAAGGATCAATCCCAACAGGATGACCTGGTCAGTTTGGAATCAGAAGTTCAAAAAGCAGAGGGGGCGAGTGAGCAAATTCGAGCTTATGCATATCTTTGGAAAGCACAGGCAAAAGCCGGAGATCATCATAAAGCGAAAGAATCCTTCCATCGAGCATGGTCTCTTTTAGGGGCATTTAGCGAGCATCATTTCACCAATAAAACATTGATAGAGCTCACTGGAATTCTCGTGCGCTGTGGAATAGAAATTGGCGATTTTGAACAATCTAATCGAGTCCTACAATTGACTACGGCGTACTTTGAAACCCAGGGAGGGTATGATTATCTCGATGATGAATTGTTGCAGATGCTGATTTCAATCCAGCTGGCTCTTGGTCAAAAGCAAGTCATCGAAAAAATGATGAAAAATATAAAATATCCTTATGACTTAGGAAATGCTTTGATGTTCCTTGCGCTTGAAGAAGCTAAAATCGGACAATTTCACGGAGCCGACAAGACGCTTGCCCGGCTATTCACCACGCAAGACAAGAAAGCAAGAGACGACGTTGATTCTAAATTTCGAGTCTCCGATGATCTTGAATTTAGCGATAACCTCAATTATAGCAGAATTAAATACTTACACGCCGTTGCGATGCAGATACTTTGATGATTTTTAAATTTTAAATCTGTGAAATTTCTCAGAGGTATGATAGCGTACTTCTTTTGCGCTAATAGGTGACAGATGACAACGAATATTTCTACGTTTCCGCCGGAGTCCGTTTCAGCAGGCCCTTTCCGCATACAGCATTATGCTCCGTCCATTTTTACGGATGCTGCTAGGCAGGCAAAAATCCAAGTGCTCTTTCCTGAAATCGAGGGGATGTATCAAGCTTATGCGGACAAGCATCATTTTCCTGGCTATGCTTATGGTGTCATGGTCGATGGCAAACTGGCCCATTCGGGAGGTGGTGGTTTTATCGATCTTGATAAAAAAATTCCCGCGACGCCTCAATCGATCTTTCGCATTGCTTCAATGACTAAAAGTTTTACTGCAATGGCGATTATAGCTCTTCGTGATGAAGGTTTATTAACGTTGGATGATCTGGTTAGCTTTTATATTCCAGTGATGCAAAATTGGAAATTAACCGAGGATTCGCCAGAGCTGACAATCAGGGATTTAGTGATCCATTCTGCCGGGCTTCCTAATGATGATCCCTGGGCAGATAGGGAACTTGATAGAACGGATGAAGAACTGATCGCCCTGTTAACAAAGGGTATTTCCTTTTCCCGTGTAACCGGAATCCATTATGAGTATAGCAATCTTGGCTATACAATTCTGGGGTATATCATTAAACAAGTGACTGGAATGTCTTATGGCAAATACATTTCCGAAAAAATTTGTCAACCACTAGGGATGGACAAAGTTTATTGGGATTTTACGAACGTTCCTGAGTCTCAATTAGCCCACGGCTATAAATGGATTGATGGAATCTGGAAAGAAGAACAATTACTCCCAGACGGAATTTATGGGGCGATGGGTGGAATGTTAACTTCCATACAGGCTTTTAGCCAGTATGCTGGATGGCATCAGTCCGCATGGCCTCCACGCAATGATGTGGAAACAGGTCCAGTCAAAAGAAGCTCCGTTCGGGAAGCACATCAACCATGTAAGCTCAATCTGGAAACGACACATTCCAATGATCAATCGCTCAATCAAACTAAAGGTTATGGCTACGGACTAAGATGGATGCGCGATTCCCAGGGAAAAGTTTTCTTGGGACATGGTGGCGGGTTGCCGGGGTTTGGAAGTAATTGGCATATTATGCCTGATTATGGCATAGGTGTCATTTTGTTCGCAAATGTGACTTATGCTCCCACCTACGAAGTCAATAAGGATGTCTTGGAAAAGCTTGTTGCTGGTGCCCAGCTGCTGCCACGACAGCTGCCGCCCTCGCATCTATTGCAAGAAAAGCAAAAGGCGTTGGTCGAACTGTTGCCGGCGTGGGAAAATGCAGAGAAGAAGGGGCTTTTTGCTTCCAACTTTTTTCTGGACTATTCCATTGATGCTTTAAGAAAAGAAACTAATGATCTTTATGCCAAGGCAGGAAAAGTGCTGTCGATGGGCAACCTGTTTCCGGAAAATCAGTTAAGTGGCTACTTCATCATGAAATGTGAAAATGCTGATCTACGCGTCAGCTTTTCTCTGACTCCAGAGAATCCACCTTTGGTCCAGCAACTTCAGATAAGAATATAGGTGATCATCGCCTATCGGTTTGGATAACCGAAAAAGTGAACAAGGCCAAAATATACAAAGTCTAGGTAACTATGGATTTTCCAGCACTGATGCCAACACAATTGCTCTATGTTGAGGCTGCGACTTCCGATCAGGAGTTGTTATCTTTACTGAGAGATATTCCCTCGGATTTTGTGAATTTCTTTGAGGTGGCAAGCGCCGACGAAACCTGGTCGGGACGGCATGATTTATTTATGCGCGAGACTTTAGAATTGTTTACAGAACGCGCCTGTCAAGGCAAGTTACTGCAAGAGGATATTCGTCGCATTGCTGCTGCGATTCAACGGCATCACCTCATCCTTCGTCCCTTTATTCCCAACACTACTAAGGTGAAGCTTAAAGATGCCACGGTTTCCTGCAATGGTTTACTCCTTGCCGCAGCTTCGAGTCCCTTGAAGACGGAATTGCTAATAAATTATCGGAATAAAAAAGGCGGGGTATTATCCTTTTCCTCTGTTACAGGTCAGACTTTTGATTTCATCAAACAATTTGCCTATTCCGGAATTGTTTCTGAACTTTTAATCATGGGAGAAGAGGATCTCATTATCCTGTTGAGACAAGCCCTAAATTGGGAAATAAAAGACTTGGTCCATTTGTGCGCGAGGATGCTCGCGAAATACCTCACGACGGATAATCTCGTTCCGAGGTTTATTCAATCACGGCGAGAGAACTGGCTTCATTTCCAACAATTGTGCACCGATTTCATTGAAAAAAATGAGTTGGGATTCCGGTTGCATTTACTGCCTAACGAACGTCTTGGATTAGAATTTTGTATTTTTAATGAGCAATCTCTAAAATTCTATCACAGCCTTCTTCCACTATTGACAGACCTGATTTGCCATGACGCCCTGGCTAGCGACCCTCAGTTTGGTGACGCTCTTAAACAGGCAACGCACCTGGTAGCTCTTGATCTCAGTCGAACATTAGAGATGAGTCCGTATTTGGCTGAAGCACCAGGAGCACTGCAAGAAATTAATTTGTCCGAATGCCTCTGGGTATCGCAAGAGTCATTGAAACAGCTGCATCAAGTTTGTCCGCACCTTGTGAAAATATCCCTTTGCGGCGACTTTCAGCTGAATTTTTTGGCGTGGGGTGAACTGAGACGATTTAAAGAACTAAAAGTTTTAGACCTGACGATGTGTTCACAAATTCAAGATGACGACTTAATAGTGATCACCAGGGCATGCAGCGGCCTGACCGAACTGACCTTAACCGGTTGCACACAAATCTCTCATGCAGGATATAGGAGAAGGAGAATCTAGGATAAGCATGATTTATTCATACATACTGGATGTTTAAATTGCCTTAAATATTTCCAGTATGTACAATATAATCATACATACTGGAGAGTGTCAGTGAATTTTTTACGAGATCAAACACAAGAAGAGTCCTTTGACTACTCCTTTTTGATGAGCTGTCTTTCTCAATATAAATCTCCCCGTTCAAAAGTTACACATCTGTTGCGATCCGGAGAGGTTATTCGTGTCAAAAAAGGACTTTATGTTTTCGGGGAAAAACAGAGACGGTCCATGCTTAGTTTGGAAATCTTGGCCAATCAAATCTATGGTCCCTCTTATGTCTCTTGCGAATATGCCTTGGCTTTCTATGGTTTAATCCCTGAGCATGTGGTTGAGGTCACAAGCGTGACTACAAAAAAAAAGAAAAATTACGAAACTCCAATTTGCCGCTTCTCATATGCTCCGATTCCTGCTCGCCTTTTTTCTACCGGATTTACTCTATTACAGGTGGATGATAACAAATCAGCCCTGATTGCTACACCTGAAAAGGCCTTGGCTGATTTGTTATATATTCGCAGGATCAAAATTAAAACACCTTCTGATTTGGAAGCCCTTCTTTTTGAGGATTTACGTCTTGATCCAACTGGCGTGAAAAAAATGCATATCGGTGTTTTATCGGATATTTTGAAGGCGGGCGGCAACCCTGTCCTGTCCCTAATAATCAACTGGCTGAGAGGTAGAAAATGAATCAGGCTGTTCAGAGAATGCTGGAGAAGTACCACTGCCAAACTCGTCCTCAATTCGAGAGGGCTCTCAAAGAAATTTTACAGGAGTTGGCGTTGGTGGGGTTATGGCGGGCTCGTTTTTTTGAGCATGCCGCTTTTTATGGGGGGACAGCGCTGCGTATTTTGTATGGATTGGATCGATTTTCGGAAGACCTGGATTTTACCTTGTTAAAGCCCGATCCCAATTTTTCGTTAAGCCTGTATAATTCTTCGATTCGCAGCGAATTGGAGGCATATGGTTTTGATGTAGAGATTGATACACAGGAGAAAGTGTGGCAAACGCCTATTCAATCAGCTTTTATTAAAACGAACACTCTTGGTGAACTTCTGAAAATTGGAATTCCTGCAAAACTTGTGAAAGGCTTTCACCCACAGTCACTTTTGAAGATAAAGTTCGAAATCGATACCGACCCTCCTCCTGCCTACAGAACGGAAATACGCTTTCTTAATGCTCCGATCAGCATCGGGGTTAAAACAGTGGTCCTAGAAGATATTTTTGCGGGGAAAATGCATGCAGTTTTATTCCGCGAATGGAAAGGGCGGGTTAAGGGTAGGGATTGGTACGATTGGTTATGGTTGCTTAGAGAGGGGGTTAAGTTAGATCTTGAGACATTTTCTATCCATTTAAGGGCTTCGGGATTTTTGAAAGGAGAAGAATCCATTTCTCGCAAGCAGTTTGATCAATTGATGTTTGATAAAATTGCATCACTTGACTTGGAGAGTGCGCGCGCTGACCTGAAGCCATTTGTCGCGGACTCGGCACAAATTACAGACTGGTCGAAGGAAATGTTCCGTTTTTTTGTTGGAAAAATCCAAACGCTCTAGAAATAAATTCAAGACTTATTGGGCGACTTTCTATAATTAACAATAATTCGTTTCAATTTATTTATTTTTTTGACTCTGGCAAGGGCTTGTATTTTATTGATACTTTTGGGTAACAACATGCCTATTACATATAAGTCAAGTAACAAGCACAAATATATCAATTTAATCTACTCATGCAACTTTATGAGCTGCGTGCGGCTTTTCTTAATTTTTTTGCGTCATCAATGTCATGTGCAATTTGTGCTCTAAGAGCGCTAACGCTTTCAAAATGTTGTTCAGGCCGCAAGAACTCATGAAATTCCACCTCGACAAGGCTTCCATAAAGATCAATGGTGACATCCAGGAGGTGTACCTCGAGAAGGAGTGAGCGTGCCTGGTGCAGCGTTGGAGCAAATCCAAGGTTAGCCACACCGTCATACGTTTTACCCTTGTGTCGTAAATTGACTGTATAGACTCCGAGGGGCGGGTGACAGAGGTCCTCCATAGATAAATTCAGCGTGGGGAATCCCATGGGGGCTCCTCTTCCATTTCCCTTAAGGACGGGGGCATAAAGAGTGTAGGGACGTCCCAACAAGGTGGCGACCTCCTGAAAATCTCCCCTTTGAAGGCTGTCGCGAATTCTGCTGCTGGAAATGCGGGAACCTCCGATCGTGCTATCAGGAAGATATTCAAGATAAAAGTGCATTTTTTTTGAAAGTGCCGTCAGTGTTTCTCGATCACCAGTCCGGTCTTTTCCGATGTGGGCATCACTCCCCAAAATAAGTGTTTGAAGGGGGATGGTCTGCTGAACAGCGCAGAGGAATTCCTCTGGAGACTGTTCTGAAAACTCTTTGGTAAATGGGAGGGCAATGATGACGTCAACACCAATTTCTTCAAGCAGCTTAAGTTTGTGCGGCATTGAACATAGGGAGGGAATTGGCTGTTTCGAACGGAGAACATCGGTGGGGTGATTTGAAAATGTGATGACGACAGATTTGGCGTGCTGCTTTTTAGCTAAATGGACGACATGGTTTAATATGACTTGGTGGCCGAGATGGACACCATCAAAAGTACCAATCGTTAAAATAGTCTGAATATCCGGCTGACACGAAACATCTTGAAGGGAGTAGGCTATTGGCATGATAATAATCTTTTTTTTAAAGATTCAATATCGCAGTTTGGATCTTTGAGAGCAGCGCCGTCAATACAAGAGTCAATATGAAATGAGCCGCTACGCACCCTCTGCAGATCACTCAAGTGAGCTCCGCATCCAAGAATTTTTCCAAGGTCTTGTGCAATGCTGCGGATATATGTGCCTTTACTGCACTCTACCCGAAATTTAAGATAAGGATAAGTAAAATCGATCAGGTGTGTCTTGACCTGGATGCGCACTGGCTCCCTTGGAATGGTAATTCCTTGACGGGCTAACTCATAGAGCTTTTTTCCGTTCTTCTTTTTGGCGGAGAACATCGGTGGAGTTTGTAAGATTTCGCCCTGGAATAGTTTGAGGGCTTGCATGATTTCATCTAGTGAGGGGACAAGATCATTTCTAGAAACTTCCTGTCCGTCACAATCGTAAGAATCTGTTTCCACTCCAAGATAGGCAGTTGCAATATATTCTTTGTCTGCATCCAGAAATGAGTTGGACTTTTTTGTAAATTCCTTGCCGATAAGCATAACCATGACGCCAGTGGCAAAAGGGTCTAATGTTCCTGCATGGCCAATCTTTTTAACATTGAGGAGACGTCTTAATGTCCCAACGAGGCTGAAAGAGGTGGTATTCTTTTGTTTATTGACAAGAAGGATACCACCACTGCAATCGGGTGAACCATGTAATGACGTCTGTGTCATGAATCTGTCGGCTCGTTTCTCGTATCTTTCTCTGTCGCAATTTCGCCCAGCAGCTCTTCAATGCGCATGTGTTTGTCCACGCTATCATCCAGTTTGAAGTTTAATGCGGGAAAATACCGCATGACAACTTCTTTGGAGGATTGAACAGCAATGAACCCCGCAGCACTTTGCAATGCGGCAAGGGTTTCTTCTTTCTGTATGGGTGATCCAATTACACTGATATAAACCTTGGCGTGGTGTAGATCTCTTGCGATATCAACACGTGTTACCGTCACCAGTTCGTTGACGTGAGGGTTGCGTACATCACGACGGATGATGTCGGAAATCACCTCTTTCAATAGAGAATTTAATCTTGTAGTTCGTTGTATTGTCATAATCCCTTATAGCTCTTGAGTGATATATGTTATCTCGTACGCTTCGAGGATATCGCCTTCCAGCAGCTCATTGAAGCCGTTAAGCAGGATGCCGCATTCGATCCCTTTTGAGACTTCGCGAACATCTTCTTTAACTCGTTTGAGTGAGCCTACATTCCCTTTCCAAATGATTTCTTTGTTGCGCTTTAGACGGATGAAGTTGTTTCTGGCAATAGTCCCTTCTGTTACGATGCATCCTGCAATGATTCCATGTTGAGACGATTTAAATGTTGCTTTAACTTCAGCTTTACCTTTGTCTGCTTCTTGTGCAATTTTGTCCAGCATCCCACCCATCAAGTCTTTGACATCATCGATGGCATGATAAATAATGTTGTGCAATCTAACCTGCACTCCAAGTTGTTTTAAAAGTGCTTCTGCGTGGCTTTCGATTTGTGTGTGGAATCCGATGATGACAGCTTTTGAAGCAGCTGCCAGTTGCACATCAGACTCAGAGACCTCGCCGACACCAGTGAATATGATATTCAGTTCCGCCTTTTGTGATTCGATTTTCATGAGTGCCACTTTCAAGGCTTCCAGCGAACCCTGAACGTCGGCCCTAAGGACGATGTTAAGAATTTTCTTATTCGTTTCACTGGCTTGCTGCAACAGGTTCTCCATCGATATTTTTTTCGCTTGGAGAAGATTAACCTGACGCATTCCTAACATACGGGCCTCTGCAATATCCCGTGCTTCTTTCTCGTTCTTGACGACAACAAACTCTTGACCAGCTTCCGGAAGGCCTGACATCCCTGTAATCTCCACAGGTGTTGATGGGCCAGCTTCCTGCAGATCCTTTAGAAATTCATTGCGCATTGTTTTGACGCGACCCCATAGTTGTCCGAAAACAAGAGAATCTCCACAGCGCAGTGTTCCATTTTGTACGAGAACTGTAGCAATGGGGCCCATGCCTTTATGCATTTCAGACTCTAATACCGTTCCGCGGGCCCGAGCATTGGGGTTAGCCCTGAGCTCAAGGATTTCGGCCTGGAGGGCAAGCATTTCCAGCAACTGGGGGATACCTTCTCCTGTGACTGCCGAACAATTAATTGTGATTGTCTGACCACCCCATGCCTCAGGTAATAGCTCCTGTTCGGCAAGTTGACGATAAACTGTTTCGACATTAAAATTAGGTTTATCACATTTATTGATAGCGACAACAATAGTAACTTTTGCTGCTTTAGCATGTTGTAGAGCTTCGATTGTTTGCTGGCGCATCCCTTCGTCTCCGGCAATAACCAGAACGACGATGTCGGTGACTTCAGCTCCACGGGCTCTCATTGAGGAGAAGGCTTCGTGGCCTGGAGTGTCTAGAATAGCGATATCTCCGACAGGTGTAGAGCAACGAAATGCCCCGATGTGCTGGGTAATGGCTCCAGCTTCACCCGAGACTCGATTACTTTTGCGGATTGCATCAATCAGACTGGTTTTGCCGTGATCGACGTGGCCCATAAAGGTGACAACAGGAGGGCGGATTGTTTGGGTTGCCTTCTCTGATTCGTTAATTTCTTCTTTAATAGATTTATCTGTGATTTTTATCCGTCGTTCTTCTTTAGTATCGATCGTGATATCGCATCCAAATTCATGGCCCAGCAATTGGATGGTTGTTTCGTCTTCCAAGAGATCGTTTAATGTGGCAATAACTCCCTGTGAAAAGAGGCGGGCCACCAGTTGTGAAGCTTTAAGCTTCATTTCAGCTGCGAGATCTTTGATGGCAATAGGAATTCTGATCGCCAGATTGGTTGGTCGAATTGTTACATCTTCAGGCACATAGCGAGAGCCTTTAACGCGTCTTTTGCGCCAATGTTCCTCTTCTTCACCACTGCGTAAACCTAAACGGTCGCGTCCATCGAATCGGCCTTGTTCCGTGCGTTTCGCAGGTTTAATATCTTTAAATTCTTTAAATTTAGCTTTGACACCTTTTTTCTCTTCAGTAGGTGCTACAACGTCTGTTCCTTCACGCACTTTACTCTTGATGCGTCCACGGTTTTTTGCTGCTTCGCTCTCATCTTCCGTTCCTTTCGGAGGGCGGGGGACTGCGGGGGCTTCTGCTGGTTTGGCTGCAGGTGCAGCAGGTTTATCGGGGCGGCGTGGAGGCACCAGGTCATTGACGTGCCGGCCAGTTGGTCCTAACCTTGGTTGTGGGGTGGTAAATTCCCGTACAGGAGGGGCTGTGGGTTTGAGTATAGACCCCTTTGAAGGTGTACTCATGGAAAATTCCCTGAGGGGCTTTACAGCGAGTGGCGCTGGGGTTGGTTTTGTTGTCTGTAGTGGAGCTGGAAGTGGAGATAGAAGAGGTTCTTTGGTTTTAGCGATCTCTGTGGTTTGTGGTTCATTTTGGAATGGAGAAGGAAAAGGGTGTGGCGTATGATGTTCTGTTTTTACTTCCACTTCTTCTCCAAAGATCTCCCGTCGCAGCTGTTCGCTGGACTTTCGATGTGCCCCTTCTTGAGTTGTAGAGTCCTCTGGGAGCGCGCTAGTCACAAGTGTGACTTCAAATTCCTGTTCCACAGTCTCTGTTATAGCCGTCTCCTCAACTGGAGAAATAGTTTTTACTTCCGTAGGCTCGGCAAAGGCAGAACGAGACCGTGCTCTAATTTTGGGAGCTTCTTCTTTTATCTCTTTAGTGTCAGAAAAATCAGATTTTATGGATTCAATTTTTGCTGTCTCAGCTTTTTGCGGTTTTGTCGAGGGTTTAGCGCTTGGCAACTTCCCCTTGATTTTTTCGGTAGGCACATCAACTTCAGCTGGAGGCACTTTTTCAGACGACGCTTTCTTATCGGCCAGCTTGTTCTTCAGTCCGCTGAGATTGATTGCTTGAGCGATCTGTTCGTTTTTAATATTAAGTTTAAGGTTTTTGGCCAAGGGTTTACATCCTCTGTTTTCTAATTTGTTCCAGTATTTTATCGGCCATTTCCAAGCTGATACCCGGAATTTTTGCGAGTTGTTCGGTTGAAGCGACAAGCAATGCACGTGGTGTATTAAAGCCTTCGGCAACAAGGTACTCGAAAATCATACTGTTGAGGCCTTCAATGTTTTCCAGGGGACGATCAAGCTCAGGATCCTCTGAAGAAGCTAATTCGTTTCTCTGCATCGCCATTGTTTTATTGTAATCGCTCATCCTCTGTACTTCTAATTCGTAACCGATCAGTTGACTATTCAGACGAGCGTTCATTCCCTTTTTGCCGATAACGGCTGCAAAATCATCATCCTCGACAACAATAGAGACTGTTTTGTCTTCTTCACTGATGCTTACTTTGCGGATTTCTATCGGTGATAACGCGTTCTGCAAGAGTTCAAGAGGCTCATTAGAGTAAGGGATGATATCGATTTTTTCGTTAAGGAGCTCGCGGACAACGTTTTTAACACGCATCCCACGCATTCCTACGCATGCGCCGACAGGATCGACTTTTGGATCTGTAGAGCGCACTGTCATCTTTGTGCGGTAGCCAGCATCACGTACAATTTTGTCAATGATAACGGTTCCATCGTTAATTTCGGGCACTTCCTGTACCATGAGTTGTTTGACGAATTCGGGGCTGCTTCGGGATAAGACAACTTCTGCTCCGCCGTTTTCCGTATCGTGTACGCCAAGGAGGAGTGCTAGAACTTTTTCGCCAATTTGATATTTTTCTGTTTTAGGATATTCTCTCATCGGCATGATGGCTTCGACTTTGCCTAAATCTACAATGAGGTTAGAACCGCGAACAAATCTTTTGACGGTACCTGAGATTAATTCATTAGCGCGGTGTCGGTATTCCTCATAGATAACATCACGTTCGGCGCCACGCAGTTTCTGTGTGATAATTTGACGGGCTTTTTGTGCAGCAATACGTCCAAAGTCCTTGGGGGTGACGACAATGTCGATGAACTGGCCCAGTTCGCAATCGGGGTCAATTTCGCGGGCATCTTCCAGAAGAATTTCCTGAGCGGGCACTTCAACGTCATCAACGATCTCTTTTTCGCAGAAAACTTCAATATTGCCGGTTTTGGCATTGATTTTAACAGTGACATTCGAGGCTCCCGTAATGCTTTTTCGGGCTGCAGCGCGCAGGGATTCTTCGATGGCATTGATGACAATATCGCGTTTGATACCTTTTTCACGTTCAAGATATTCAAAGACAGCTATGAGATCTTTGTTCATTATGTTGGCCTCTAAAACTTATGAAGGAGTTGCAAAAAATGGTCACATAGGGAAAGATCAAAATTAAATAATATATTTGATGCGTTAATCCCTGGGGTTGAACGATCGACAGGCCTAAACTATAGGTGACTGCCGATCGCTCCAGGATATAGAGGTAATACTACCCCTATTCATCTTCCTCTTGAGAAGTTTGCTTCAAGCTGTGTAGACGTTCTTCTGAGCTTTCGTCTTTTTCTTCTGAAGTTTCTTTCTTCTTGCGTTTTGTTTTTGTAACAACAATATCATCGCGGTTGCACTGATTCTGATCAATCATACATTCTTTGATTGACAAAGCAATTTTCTTGTGCTCAGGATCAAGCTTAATGACTTTTGCTGTGACATCATCACCTTTTGAAACCACATCTTCCACTTTGCCAAAAGCTTGGTCGGAGAGTTCGGTCACATGAATTAACCCTTCGATGCCGCTATCTAACTCTACAAACGCGCCAAAAGCAGTAATTTTGCTAACTTTACCTTTGACTAGTGTGCCTACAGGCATTGTTTTCTCGATGGATTCCCAAGGATTCGAACTGAGTTGTTTGACGCCAAGAGTGATTTTTTTACTGTCTCTATCGACGGATAGGATAACAGCGTCGACAATATCACCTTTCTTCAGGAGTTCTGAAGGATGTGATACTTTTTTGATCCAGCTTAGGTCAGAAATATGAATTAGCCCTTCAACACCTGGTTCTAATTCGACAAAAGCGCCGTAGTTTGTCAAGCTGCGAATTTCAGCTTTGACGTTATGGTTGACAGGGTATTTTTTTTCTACATCGTCCCATGGATTATGTTCTGCTTGTTTCAGGCCGAGGGAAATTTTTCCTTCTTCTTTCTGCACAGAAAGCACAATCGCTTCTACTTCGTCGCCTTTCTTGACAACTTCAGTAGGATCGGTGATGTTTTTTACCCATGACATTTCAGAGACGTGGATCAATCCTTCGATGCCCGGTTCGATTTCAATGAACGCTCCGTAAGGCAGAAGGTTAACGATTTTGCCACGTACACGAGTGCCTTGAGGGTATTTCTTCTCTATTTGATCCCATGGATTCGATTCTTTTTGTTTCAATCCAAGAGCAACACGCCCTTTGTCTTTGTCGACGCTGAGGATTTTCACTTCAAGTTTTTGTCCCAAGTGTACCATTTCGGAAGGATGTTTAATACGCTTCCATGTCATGTCTGTAATGTGCAGCAGGCCATCGATGCCGTCGAGGTCAAGGAAGACGCCAAAGTCTGTAATATTTTTAACAATCC
Organism: Parachlamydiaceae bacterium; assembly: GCA_037147435.1. GTDB lineage: Bacteria > Chlamydiota > Chlamydiia > Chlamydiales > Parachlamydiaceae > JBAWVE01. The sequence goes on along the minus strand of JBAWVE010000029.1, from coordinate 1,223 downwards.
CTTCACGAACATCGCCTTCAATGATGTTTTCAAGCAGTTCGGCTTTCTTGGAGATTCTTTCAGCTTCAAGTAGTTCGCGGCGTGAAACGACAACGTTTTTGCGTTCGATATTGATTTTGAGAATCTTGAATTCGTATGTTTTGTCGATGTAGTCATCAAGATTTTTGATACGCTTGTTATCAATCTGAGAGCCTGGAAGGAAAGCTTCCATGCCGATATCGACCATCAAGCCACCTTTAACTTTTCGCAAGACACGACCTTTAACAATGGAACCCTCTTCGCAGTGCTCGATGATATATTCCCATTGACGTAGACGTTCTGCTTTTTCTCTGGAGAGAACGATTTGGCCATTATCATCTTCAGCTTGATCTAGAAGAACTTCAATTTCTCCGTCCAGCACAAGGGAGGATGGGTCTGAAAATTCTTGTAAAGGGACGAGTCCTTCCGACTTTAACCCGACATCGACGACGACGTGATCTTTTGTGAATTCGACGATACGTCCTTTTAAAATAGTGCCGGGGATGAATGACGAACTTTCTTTAGGGACATGGCTGCCCTTTGATTCTAAGAGGCTCTTAAAGAGCTCGGCATCTTTCTCCTGGAAGAACACATCGTCCACGATGTTGCTATCGTTCCAAGTCGGTTGGTGTTGTTGTTGTTTTGACATTTAAAGGTTTCTCCTGATTTATACTAATGCTACCATGCTAGCAGACAGTAAAGAAAAAACGCAACACCATTCTCCAATTTTCCATAACATCCCTAAAAATCACCGTAAAATCAACCATGGGTCAAAGGAAGGTTACACTTTTGGATTTTACTAAAAAGCGCAAAATCCCGCGCGTTGACGAATTTTCGGCCTTGATCACCTTTATCGTAGCGATTAGGAGTAAAATATTTTTATCGCCCCGCTGGGGCTGGATTATGGTGTTGGATGGTTCCCAGGCTTCACTCGTCCCTCCGGGACAGCGTCTCAGCCTGGGCTAGGATCTGTCAACCCTCCGGGTTTAATGTGAGGATTAAACCCGGAGGGTTGACAGATCCTAGCCCAGGTTGAGACGCTGTCCCGGAGGGACGAGTGAAGCCTGGGAACATCGAAGAATAAAAACCGAGTCCCGGAGGGCCGACAGATCTCAGCCCAGGTTGAGACGCTGTCCCGGAGGGCCGAGTGAAGCCTGGGAACATCAAAGGAAAAGACTCGAGCCCCGGAGGGCCGACACAAAACC
>JBAWVE010000028.1:0-15897 GCA_037147435.1 Parachlamydiaceae bacterium | reverse complement strand
TTTTTGATTACTTTGTGCTACCCATTTTCGTTCCATTTTGAACCATGCCGGAATTGGAGTGTTTGTGTAAATCATACTGACAAAAAATACGCCCAAATCCTGGCGGTTGCCAATTATTTCTCAGCCTCTCTCAGGATTTCAAGTAGGGAACGAATTTCTGAATTGAGTAATCGTCTTCCGAATCCAGAGCGTTAGCCTTCTCCATGATAGCATTGTACGTCTCACCCCACTTGATATAACGCGGAAGTTTCACCTGGTGAAGATGATATTTGTCCCTGGTCCAATAATGATTGAGCTGCAAATGTTCTGTGACTATTTTTTTGCCTGAGACGTCCTGTTCCTTGTTTGTATTCACCTGAAACTTTCCAGGCAAATAGACGGGGACATGTGGGTGTAACATCGTGACAACATCTTTCACTTTAAAAATCGACTTTACCCATCCATTGAAATAGTTATTTTTATTTGCCTTTCTTGTCAGTTTTTCAATCATTAACTCACCTGGATGAATAAAATCAACACCGGAAGTCCCGAATGTTTGCCAATGAACACCGACGCCGGAAAACCGTCTATAGTGTTTTCTTAAAGTTTCCAACACCGATAGGCTATCTAAGGGGACAATGAATTCATCAACATCAATGACAGCCAACCATGTCGTTGCTTTTTTGGCTTTAGAAAGTGCATCCTGGTAGGCGTAGGCCTGGCACCCATAAAAAAATGATTCTTGAGGCCATTTATTCGGCCACTCATAAAGATCTACAGTCCCGGCATCTATATAAGGCTGTAAAATTTCTCGATAAGCATCATCACTCTCATTGTTATATAGCCAAAAATGTTCTACTCCAACCAAGAGGTGGTAATCAATCCATTCCTTCAAAAACCTGGATTCATTCTGGAAAATCGCGCATACACACAACTGATATGCGGGCAACGATAGCGAGATTATGAGGAAGATAAAAGAAAACAGAAATTTCATATACATATCGAACTAGATTCGTCAATGAATGGGCTTTGGCGTCTTTTTTTTTCCTTTAACCGCTTTTCAAGGGAAGGTTCGATCTGCAGCAACTGTTTGAATGGGATATAGCGCTCCTTTGCCTGGGCCTGTTTTTTTGACGGAGTATTGGCTTTAATCGCACGCAGTAATAGATTTTTGGGTGTATGCTCCATATCAATAAACTCCAAGACATCGACATCATATCCGGCTGCCGTGAGGAGTTCCGCACGTGCAGCATCAGTAGCCAGTGCTGCAAACCGTTCCCGAAGAATACCATGGCGCAATAGCGGCGCTAGAGCGGCACATTGGATTTGTGAATAGAGTTCATGTTGGCAACAGGGAACACACAGGATCACACGGGCATTCCACTGAATCGCTTTTTCCAGGGCAGCATCAGTGGCTGTATCGCATGCGTGGAGAGACACAACAAGATCAGCATCGCCATGATAGTGATTGATATCCCCAACGATGAATGAAAGCCCCGCACAGCCCAACTCTTCAGCGACTTTTTGACAGTAGGCAATCACTTCTTTTTTGAGATCTATCCCGACCATGTCAACCACCCTGTGTTCTACATGGCGCAAGTAATAGTATAAGGCAAACGTCAGATAAGCCTTGCCACAGCCAAAATCGATCACTTTTACATTTTTTGGTAAATGGTCGACGACATCACGGACCATTTCCAGAAACCGATTAATTTGTCTAAACTTGTCGTATTTCTTAGAGAGAACTTTTCCCTCTGAAGACATGATCCCTAATTTAACCAAAAAAGGGATCGGGGTGCCTTCGGGCAGAATGTATATCTTCTCACGATTATGTGTATGAAGGTGTAACGGTGACTGGACAGCTGACTGTTGCTTTTTTATCACTGTGGTCTCCCCCCGCTTGTTGATCAATAAATGATAATTTGCTGTAGATGTCGTGAAAACAGCTTGTCGAAAACGCTGCAAGGCTGTTCGAATATAGTCACAGCATGCCTCAGCCGAGAGATTAGTATGCGTCACCTTTTGCGAAAAATACTCGGTCGCCTGATACATGGGCTTTGTCTTAATGCTGAGGGGTCGAAGGGTAATTTTAAGAATAGAATCCACCGTGCTGTCACTGGGCGAACTGAGAGTGGCAGACACAAATGCCTCGTTGATGACATCCGTCAGTAATCCGTTTATGTCCATTAGGCTACCATGAGAGAAGCATTGTATTGGCACGCACCAAATCTGCCGGGAAATCCACTTCTGTACACAATCCCTGATCAATAGAAACACTCCACACAACCATCCCTTGATCAATGCACAACTCAATGCCGCGCTCAAAATAATCTTTCCCATCGCACTGCTCTAACCCTTCACACAAAAGCTTCAGATCAGATGCCGTACAATAATTGATTCCAAGAGCTTCCCCGTGAGGGGCATTCACCTGCTTAGAAACGGCTAAAATTCTTCCCTGGGAGTCTTTTCGATACTTAACTTCCTCTTCTCCAACAGCCCCTTCGTTAACCACCATGGAAGTCCGGGGGGTATCCAGTACTTTTCTTAATACAGAATCATGAAAAACGACATCCCCATTAAGCCACAGAACATCCTCTTGGCATTTCTTCAATGCCCGAAGCAGACTTTTAGAAGTATTTTCAAAAGCAAAAGATGGATTATAGACATAAAGTAAATCGGGAAATTGTTCCATGATCATTTCTTTGTGATAACCAACAACGACAATGACATTATCAAGGGAGGTATACCGCCCAATCGATGCCAGCTGACGTGCTAAAATGGATTTCCCCGTTGCTAGCTCTGTAAGTGGTTTAGGTTGTTCTTTTCCTCCAAGCCGACTTCCCTTGCCTGCTGCAAGGATGATGACTTTCATGGGGCGCTCTTTCGAATAACTGGAAGGATGAGGCGGGAAGGGGTATTATTTCCAACGTAAATACGGCAGTTGGCAACAACAATTGTTTCGTCATTTCCAGAGACCGCGCCATGTTGATTTTTTTCGTAACGCGGATAATTTGATCCAGCAATAACGACACGGATGCTGTGGCCCTTGGCAAATACAGTGCTTGTTGATAATAAATCAATGGTCAATTCTTGAGGAATATCTGCAGAAACATCAGAGCCCTGCAGTCTGCCTGTGCGGGTGAGTCCTTCTGCAACCAGAAGGCTTTTCCCATCGGGGTAGACATCAGTCAACCATGCTGCCACATCAGTATCCGGCACGCTTGAAGAGAAAAAAAACTTAGCAAACATCTGCCCTGTTACTTCCAGTTCCTCTTCTAAGGGAGCTGATGTGAAGACCAGTACATCCTTACGCGCTTCGTTAGGGCGCTGATCTCTGGGACCGGAAAGGAGAAATAAATTGCGCCCGCCAATAGTGGGAACAGGATCGTCTGGATTATTTACATACGAGAGATTTTTTTTCTCCGCAGGCAAAGTTGTTGTTATTTTTTTATCGGCTGTCAGAAAAAACGTCGTGTCTTCCGCCGGCACAGGCCAGGCATCCGCATGGCGCCACACGTTTCCAGATGAAGCTGTACCATCCAACGGACCCATGACATAATACGTGACCGCAGCGATGTCAGACGCTCCGTTTTTAATCCCTTTCAAATAATAGTCAAACCAACGTTTTGGTGAAATGTCAAGGGGAGGGCTTTGTCCATTTAAAGGGACTTGAAAATCGCCTAAGGTCAAATCTTTCGGCCAAAAGTGAGTCCACGGACCAATCAATAATTTCTGCGTTTTTCTGGCTCCGCCTTCACTACTTCCCTGGCGTGCAATGAAAGCATCGATTGTTCCTTGAATAAAAGGATCATACCAGCCGCCATAATGGACTGCAGGAACCTCCACCTGATGGGCGAGGTTCATCGTGTTAAAGCTTTGCCAAAAATTGTTATAGATAGGCTGTCCGACAACAAATTCTAAAACACTGGGGTGCGGAGCATAATGACTCAACCACACTTCCACCATATTTTTCTGGAACTGTCCGCCCTGGAATATTGCATGATGGAATAGACTGCCAAAGGCTTGTCCGATATACTGGCATTTCAACGCGGGCGGTGCGGTGGGGGCTAACATCAACTGGGTAACCCCTGCAGCAGAAAATCCGGCAGTTCCAATCTCCCCATTTGTGAAAGAGCTGGAGGCCAGCCAATTGATCGTGTCTAAACCGTCTTGATGAACTCCCCAGCCATCACTAAAATACGGTAAGGTTGCCCCTTCCGGATCTAAAGCGCTCCGCGTGTCCTGGATAGCAACGACATACCCGTCCTGGGCCATTTTAGCGAGGGGAAGCCACTGTTTAGCCTTGCGACCACCCGGGAGGCGGATGAGGATGCAAGGGTATTCATTGGTAACGATGGATCCTGTAGGATAATAGAGATCGGCTGTGAGTTCAAACCCGTCACGCATGGGGATGTGGACGGTCACAGAGGGAATAGGTTCTGTGAGAGGGGGAGTGGGCTCTGCGGCAGCCGCCAGTTGTAAGGCTACCAGCAGAAAACACAATAAATTTTTTAAAAAAATTCTAATCATGCGTGCCCACTTCTAAAGTCCCTTAGATTTTTATCTGCGTTACTTCTTTGCGACTCGAGCAGCGAGACGCGCTTTTGTGCGGCTAGCTTTATTAATTTTGTAAACACCTTGCTTTACACCCTTATCCATCAAACTGTAAACAGCGCTCAAGCGTTCTTGAGTTTGCGCAGCATCGTCTTTTGGAAGAGCTTCTTCAAGTCCACGCATTGCAGTTCTAACTCGTGACTTAAATGCCCTGTTACGCAATCTGCGTTTTTCACTTTGTAAATCTCGTTTCTGCGCACTTGGACGGCGGACTTTTACACTTTTTTTATCTGCAGCTTCTTTAGCCATTTTTCCTCTTATTTTTGGTTAGTTGAAGGGGTTACAACCCCCTCAATCGAGTTACAGTTCCTGCAACTCCTTCTTAAAAACGAAGATTATATCTAATTACTATTAATTCGTCAAAACTTTTGCAATCGTTGAGCGGATCTTTTCCAACCAACCACAGGTATCGTGCTTATTCTGCCCATCCTGTTACTTTATTTTTTAACAAAAAAACGTACATGTTCACGCAATGGTGTCAACTCAAGGACACACGACCTTTAGACGGGAGTTCGGCTAAAATTTAGCCGCACTCCCGTGTAATGGTAGTGTGTTTTTGGGCGATGATCACCCCGAGAGAGAGAGCTTTCGGTCACAATATAACTCTGCAAATACTTTTATTAAAATATTTTTTAAGTGTACAATACAGAAATTAACCTTGAGTGCATTTTCTGGCGAGAGTGCAGGCTTGGGCCCAATGTCGTCAAAATAAAGAAATTTATATGGTAGCGAGGGTGCCAAGATCGATAGATTTGCGACGAGTCAATATCTGTGGCTATATTGACGAGGAGCAAAGCTATCGAGATTGGTACCCGTAGCACCATAAAAATCCCTTATTTTGATGACATTGGGCCTGGGCCTCGATCACGACTTCATCCCAACTTTATGAGTACTTAAAATGATGACCACATCTAAAATCAAAAATGGAGTCTATGCAGCTTCCTTAACTCCGTTGCATGCCGACTTAAGTTGTAATGATGAATTGCTAACCACTCATTGTCTACAGTTGATCGATAAAGGCTGCCAGGGGATTGTTCTATTTGGAACAACTGGGGAAGGAGCGTCTTTTTCTGTAAGTGAAAAATTACAGACTGTGGAACGGACGATATCCAGAGGGCTAGATCCTCAAAAAATCATTTTGGGGAATGGTTCAGCCTGCTTACCCGACACTGTGGAACTGTGTTTAGCCACCTTAGAACACAACTGCCTGGCCTGTCTGATATCTCCCCCGTGTTATTTTAAAAATGTGACAGAAGAAGGGGTGATTTCATTTTATCGGGAAGTCATTCAACGGGTTTCGAATTCACGTCTACGGATTATTTTATATCATATTCCACAGTATACCGCAGTTCCGATTACCTCAAATATTGTTAGGACACTTTGTGTTGAGTTTCCGGGTATTGTCGTTGGTCTTAAAGAAAGTGAGGGGAATCTTTCGCTTGTAAAAGAAATTTTAGATACCGTTCCTCAATGCAAGGTTTTTGTCGGCAAAGAATCGCAAATGCCTTTAGCGATTACCTATGGTGCATCAGGTACGATATGTGGAATGGCAAATTTATGGCCGGAGCTGATTTGTGCACTCTATGACTCCGCGACAACTGGAACCTGGAAAAATGAAGCCATAGCCCTAGAAAATGCCTCTTCCATATTAAAAAATCGCCCTTTTATTTCTGGCTCTAAAACGTTGCTGTCTAAAGAAAACCCTAAGTGGCGTTTTGTACGCCCCCCTTTGACCTAGTATCTTATTGCTTAAACAACTATACTGTAATTAAAAAAAGGAATAAACTAGGAATGAGAGATCTTGCAATTTTAGGGAGTACAGGCTCGATTGGTAAAAATTGCTTGGCGGTTGCCAGACATTTAGGACGGGAAGCTGTTCAAGTTGTTGCCTTGGCAGCAAAGCATAACATCGAACTCCTTGAAGAACAAGCCCTTGAATTCCATCCAAAACTCGTCGCTGTTTACGATCTGGATCAGGCGCATAAGCTTCAGAGTCGCATTCCCCACATTCCTGTCATTGGCGGCATGGAGGGTCTGGAAGCTGTCGCCACCCATGAAAAGGCGAACCTGGTCATTTCAGCTATAAGCGGAGCTATTGGCTTAGGACCAACAATTGCCGCAATAAAAGCTAAAAAAAACATTGGGTTTGCCAACAAAGAAGTTTTGGTTTCTGGCGGGGAAATCGTGATGTCCCTGGTGCACTCAAATGGTATTGAACTGATTCCCATTGACAGCGAACTGACAGCCATTTTTCAATGCCTCAAAGGAGAAAGCGCGAAAGTCGTTCAACGCCTCTTGATCACAGCATCTGGCGGCCCTTTTCGTAACTACACATCCGCTCAGTTGGAAGAGGTCACCATAGATCACGCACTCAACCACCCTAACTACCGAATGGGTCCTAAAGTTACGATTGATTCCTCTACCTTAATGAATAAGGGACTGGAGATGATCGAAGCACACTGGCTGTTTAAGGTTCCTCTGGAAAAAATCGAAGTCGTCGTGCATCCCCAGCAAATCATTCATAGCATGGTGGAATTTATTGATAACTCCATGCTAGCCCAAATGGGCGATCCTGACATGCTTGTACCAATACAATATGCCATTACCTACCCGAAACGACTTACCGGCAGCTTAAAACCATTCGATTTTACTAAAAACAATACACTGCAATTTGCTCTCCCGGACATGGATAAATTCCGCTGTTTAAGGCTCGCGTATGATGCTGTGCGAAGCGGGGGCAGCTTACCTTGCTACATGAACGCTGCAAATGAGATACTGGTTCATCGTTTTCTAAGGAAGGAAATTGCATGGAAAAATATTGCGTTCACACTAGAACATTTAATGTCACGTCACGTGGTAATGCCAATAAAATCTCTTCAAGATATTCTCGCCGTAGATGAAATGGCACGCCGGGAAGCCTCAGATATCAGATAAAGGAAACTTTTTTATGCCCCAAGCTATTGTCGAAGACAATTCTTCATTGATGGAATCTCTAGCCAAGCTGGCACCGGACAGCTCAAAAACAACCCTTCGCTCCTGGATTAAGGAAGGACGCGTCACGGTCGACGGTCGATTGGCCAAGCGTGGGGATGATCCAGTCACTAAAGGACAGAAAATTTTGGTCTCAGCAAAACAACTGATGATTGCAGAAAAACTGCGCGTTGTTTATGAAGATTCCGATCTCATTGCCATCGACAAACCTGTAGGAGTGCTGAGCGTCGAAACAGCTTTCGACAAAACGGAGACAGCCCACGCCATTCTTAAACACCACTTCCATCCACGTAAAGTAGCTGTAGTCCATCGACTAGATCAAGATACTTCTGGCGTCATGCTGTTCGCCCTTTCCGATAAGGGATACCATGGATTAAAAGAACTGTTCGCTAAACATGATATCGAACGTTCCTACTTTGCCGTCGTCGAAGGTAAAATAGCTCCAAACAAAGGCACATGGCAGTCATATCTTTACGAAGATAGTCTATACGTCGTCCACTCTACTGATGACCCAAAAAAGGGAACTATCGCCATCACCCACTACGATGTGCAAAGTACTTCGCCACGCTACACTCTCCTTAAACTTACTCTGGAGACAGGGCGCAAAAATCAGATCCGCGTCCACTGTCGCGAAGCAGGTTGTCCTGTAGTCGGCGATAAAAAATACGGGGCCGTGACTAATCCGTTAAAACGGATGTGTCTGCATGCTTCCACACTTTCATTTATCCACCCTGTTACTCAAAAAGCAATGCATTTTGTCTCCCCGATTCCTGATGCATTTTACCAATTAACCAAAGCATAAAGGCGCCATGCATAGAAATTTTCTTTGGCAAGCGTTTTTAGGCATTGTAGCATTGGCTACTTTGTGGTACAGCTGTATTGCAGCCTATCGCTATTACAGCTATAGTCGTCTGGACGGACACGCAGAAACCTCAACTATCTCTTGGATTATCGAAGAACATGCAACAGATACTTTCACCCTCAAAGCGAATTACCAATTCACTGCCAACCAGGCTGTCCATCATGGAACTACCCGGTACCCTGATGACAATTACCTCAACCAATGGGCTGCAGAGCAGGCAGCAAAGAGTAATACAAAACACCCCTGGACAGTATGGTACGATCAGAGCCACCCCGACACCTCCTCTCTGCAAAAGAATTTTCCGTTCAAAGAATGCCTCTCAGCCATCATTCTGTGGGGTTTACTGCTCTACTTCCTGTGGCTTGGTTTTTATGTGTCCCGATATAAATCTTAAAGTTAGGCTAGAGGATATTTAATGATTAAACCTATAGATTTTTTAACTGAGAAAAATCGTTGCGAAATTTTAGATAAAATTTATCAGCTTAAACCGTATTGGAATGACCGTAAACCCATGTTTTGTACTCTTGGCACGGCACTTTATTTGGATGCGACTTCAGATTTCATGCAGTATCAATCTCGGGCGGAAGCTTCCAATAAAATTCTGCGCGAGCACTTTTCTGCCTTGTATCAACTCCTGAAAGATGTTTTACAAAAAGAACTTAAAAACGAGGTCGCCTATGCGGACTTCCTAGCCCTTCCTGGATTCCATATCTTCAGCGCCCCCCAAAGCGATTTTGAGCTCAGTCTGATCAGACGCAACGCCACCTCCATTCACTTTGATCTCCAATTTTTACAGGCCCAATGGCCTTACAAAGATGCTGAGACAAGCCGGCCGATAAGCTTCACAGCTACGATCAAACTTCCTGCTGCCGGCGGGGGCCTAAATTATTGGGATATCACACGTGAAGAGTACCAACCCCTCTCAGATACGGAGAAGGAAGTGCTGCTCCACTCTAAGGAACGTCATTATTGCCCTTATGAAGAAGGGAAAATCGTCATCCATGATGGCTTCACTTTACATCAGATCGCAGTCCAGGATAAATATGAAACGGGTGACGTCAGAATTACATTGCAGGGGCATGCGATCCGTTGCGACGGAACCTGGAGAGTCTACTGGTAGCGGCTATCTATTACTGCATCAAGAGGGATCTTTCCTTCATAAAGGTGGTAGTATTGAGTAGTGCCTCCAGGATTAGTTTCATAGACCAAATGCCCCTTCAATTTTATTGGATCAAGTTTAAGAATTATGTAGTTCTTACCCTTCCAAAATTTCTGGGCTACATGTGCAAGTTGATTTTCCGTTGAAAGATGAATAAAAGTACTATCCAGCTGGGAAGCCACTACCTGATTTTTACGCACACTGTCTTGCCAATCGTCTGGAGAGACGATTTTATACAAATACTGAGGAGTATCATTTTCATGGTTCATTTGAATTTCCTTTTGGTCGGTCAAGCTTTCGATTTTATCTAACGGGGGCATTTTAGTATCGCTCGCATTTGAAACTCCGAAAGAAACCAGCGCGAGGCAGAGAAAGCTAAGAAATCTGTTTTTCATAAGTTTTTCCAAAGAGTGAGTATTTAACAAAACATTTATATAAAATATTCAGTTTTTTTACAATTTATTTTAGTGTAAGTCAAATTTAAAACAGGGAGTTTTCCAATGAAATTCTGCGCGAGCATTTTTCTGCAACGAAAGAGTGCATCCCAGAGGGATGTTAACATGCATAATCTGTAACGTCCCCATTGCTACAGGTTCCATTTTTAAATATAACAAACAAATAACCAAATTCTAACAAAGATACTTGAGTTTTTTTTACAAATAACATAAAATAACAGCTTATTAATTTTTAATCATCTAAAGTGTTCTATGGATCCTACTCCGACATACCAAACATATACTCCCCCGCAAGATCGTAATTGCCCTATATGTCTAGAGGGCTTCAGTCCAGACGTCGTCACCCATGACGGTCGGAGTTTCTGTATTATAGACAGACACTGTCTTGAAAACTGGATTTTGCAGAAAATGCCAAATTTTGGCACGACGGTACCATGCTTGATCTGTTATGTCCGCATAGATGCAGGCCCCCTTGTTGAAGATCGCTTAGCGCGCGACAGAGCTACCGATTTAACAAGATTTGTACACGATGCAGTGCTTGGACTATGGGGAGCAGCAGCAGGAGCAGGAGGAGTGTTAACAGGATTAGGGACACTAGTAGCCTTATGTATAGCAGCAAGAGATGCAATACCAGTAGAAGCACTAGTGGGAAAAGGAGCAGCAAGAATGGCAGAGGCAATCGTTTTGGAAGCGTTATCAGTAGGGATCCCAGTAGTATTAGGAACAGCAACAGCGGTGTTAGTACAATTTGGGGGATTAATTTTAGGAGCATTAGTAACGAAAGCAGGGGGATTAAAACCTCTTCAGCCTCCCCAATATAATGTTGTTGCATCAGGATTATTAGCAGGAGCAATAGCAAGTTTTGTAGCTGCTTTGATACCAAGCTCAGAAACATACGTATCAACGTTAATTTGGAGGTTTCCAGTAGTCGTCACTATATCAGCATTCGCTGCAGGAGTTTTTGGAGCACTTCAGAGAAGAAACATTGGACGCTAGTCGCAGTATCTTTAAGTGAGTGATTGGTAGTACGTCGGAAGATTAATGTAAAAGTGATCCCATTAGACATTGAAAACCCTCGCTTTAAATCTTCAACATTATGTTGATCTTACTCACAGTAAGGTTAGGATGCCTTGGATCCTGCGAACTGATCGGTTCAATACATACGAAAGAGGCGCCCTGGGGATGATACAACTGCCAGCAATTCTCCTGGGAACTGCAAGAATAGGTCGTTTCCATTTGATAAGCCCCAGCGTCAAGAAGAATTTTTCCCTCACATAAATTTGGCCATGGGAAAAATGTAAAATCGGCTTCATTCTCTAAATCAAAGGTCAAGATGTGTTCCGCATTTATGTTCCACGTAGAAGGGATAGGCTTCCGTACTCCATTCTCTATGTACTCCGGTTGCACACAACTGATGACCCTCCCAGACCCTTGTGGCAAATGATAGTAGTAATGAATTCCCACAAGGGAATCGGTGTCGCTAACGACATCCAAGGTCAAGACTAAACCTGTTGGCGTTAGAGTCGCTTCAAAATGCATTGTAAAGTTTTGGCCCTCCAATGCAGCCAAAGCCACTCCATTCCACAGGTCTTTTCCTGTCAAAGTTCCTTTCACTGTTGTGGGGGTTGCTGTCACTTGCCATGGCGCGTATCGTGCAATACCATGTGAGAATGGGTCGGCAACTCCTTTGGCTTTGACACGGGCAATATGGGGAAACAGAGATTCATCGGCGATCTTTGGCAAAACATCCGGACGACGGCGATGAAAATGGGGGCCGATGAGGGCTCCGAGGCCGGCAAAACGCTCTTCAAAGAGAGAGGTAGTCGATTGGTCAATAATTTCGAGATTTCCCTTTTTGAAACTGACGAGGTTCATTCCTTTATCGGGCAGAAATTTTGCCTGAAGAATTTCCCCATTTTCTGCAAGAGCTGATAGAAGAATTGCATCCATATTTTTTGCTAAGCGTATCTTTTTAAGGATTAATGTTGCGTCTTTGCCGGTCAAGCCGTTGTTGATCCTGACGTTTTCGATCCTGGCGTTGCTGATCCAACCGCTTCTGACTTACCTGTTGGTCAATACGATGCTGCTCTAAACGATTATCTTCCAAGCGCTGGTCTTCGATTTTCTGATCTTGTTGAGAATCAGCAGTTTGCTGTGTTAGCAAAACTGCATCATCTTCACTGTCTGCCGTGAGTGCAGCCATCGGCATTAAAGCCATGACGGCCAAGAGAAACAATGTCTGTCTCATCAATATTTATTCTCCAATAATTATAAACATATATGGCGCGCAGCCGCAAGTGCTCATAAGGTTGAGGAAAAGTCGAGAACGAGCCCGTCGTTGTTATACAGGAATATATAAAAAATGAAAACTATAAATCAGCACACGGAGCAGCCTGACAAGAAACTTTCAGCCTTAATCACCTTTTCGGTTAGAGTTTTACAGGATAGGCAGGATGTAGGGGCAGGATTTTTATGGGGATGAGCCTTGAGGGATGGAAATTGGGGTGTTTTTATGACTTACACAAATACCCCGATTCCATCCCTCAAAACTCATCCCCATAAAAATCCTGCCGCTACATCCTGCCTATCCTGTAAACCTCCCTCACACAACACGTCGTCACACAAATGCAGCCATTCTGAAAAATTCTAACCGAAAGTTTTCACTGTGAGGGTGATCATGGCCAAACTTTCGATTTTCAAAAAAAGACAAGTCGTATACAAATATCTTTAACGATAAATAGTAAATTAATTGAATTTACAATACAGAATAAATATTGACTTAAAATCAGTGTTAATTATAAAATAAAAAACTTAATTACATAAAATTTTAAACAATTACAACGATAATTTTACAAACCTATAAATAAAATGTTTACATGACTATAAATATAAATACTACAACAAACCCTAATTCTGACCCCGCACCTATGGTGGGCATCTCCGCCACCCTTGCGAAAAAAAAAAATATCGTTGCAGAATTACCCAGCGAACTAGCGCACCGAATTTTTGACTATCTTCCCCTGAAAAGTCTCTGTCAAGCCTCTATTGTCTCCAAAGAATGGAGAGATCGTATTGCAGACTTCCATCCTATCTCTTGGAAACATCAACAAACGAGGGAAGTTGTCAATCGCATTTGCAGACAATTACCCCTTGCTCACGACACCGCTGAAGCCCTGGAAAGACGCTGTTATCCATTTTTAGAGAATTTTCCTGCTCAAGCGGTTAAGAGGTTTTGTTTAGGGCATCACCCAAAAGTTTTGAAGCTGGCAATTAATGAATGCACTCAGGCTCTTTCATTTAGAGACTGTGTTGATTTGCAAAAGGGTTTTAGCACTACCCCCATGATTGAAATGGAAGCCGCGGCGTTTAGAGAACGTGACTTCCGCAGACAGCTTCCCTTCTACAAACTTTTTGCTATGTCAGAAAACATACCTGTAAATTTTTTTCCTCGAATAAAAAATATCGTCACAGAAATTCAACAAATCAATTTTACGTCATTTATCCTGCTCGATGATTTGAACGGAGCGTGTAAAATAGCCGAACAGAGACCCTCTTGGATTAGGCCAGGCAACATCTATTCCTTGTTCGAAAAATTAGTCCGAAAATACGGCTTTGAGGATGCAGAAAAGTGGCTCGACACATATATTAAAGACTACCCTGAAGAGACAAAGAACACCGAAAAAACCGAATGTATTCACTACGCAATCCATACCCTATTAGCCCAAGAAAATTACACTTTGTGCCTCAATCTCTTAAGAAAAACCCCTCCCTCAGATACTAAAGACCATCTGCTTAACCAAATGGGGACGAGACTAATCAAATTGATTGCCCGATCGGATTCCACAGAAGATAAAATCCAATATTTTTTAATAATAGATAAACTATTTAATATTAGATCAACATCAATAGAACTCACAATGGGAAGTTACATTTGCATTGCTTATCAACTTGTTGACAAGACGACACGCGAAACTTTTCTCAAACTTCCACTTTCAGATCGCTCTAGAGCTAAAATTGATGAATTTCTATCCCCTCTTTCCCAAGAAACCATCAATAAGCTGATATCATCTCCCGAAACATCAGGTCAACGCTTATTCCCCGACACTATTCAAGAGCAAGTCGAATGTTATCGTGCCTTCACTGAGTTAGAAAAATCCGGTAAAAGCTCACATTTGGATAGCTCAACATACTCTCGTGATTTTAATAAACAATTCCTGACAAAAATAGGCCCGCACAACCTCGAACGTACATTAAACAACATCACAACCCTCAACTTCCAGGTGGCTGCAACACTGGCCGGCCAACTAGCACTGGGAAGTCAGTTTCTATATATTGAAAACTTAGCGAGATCCATAGATAATAGGTTTGATGCAGAAGAATTCGCTTCCGGAACAACCCTCGGAAAAATGTTTGATGAACCTCTCTTGCTAAATTCTCTTGATGATATCAGACAAATAACCAAATTTCTCCTCAACTTTTCATCCCCTCTGCCGCAGTCTATAAACTCCGATCATTGGGATAACCTCCATGTGTGGACTATCAATCATTTAATCCCCTTTGATATAGAGGCCAGTATTAATCTAACTCTTAAAATTTCCGCAGGAGATCAAAGGAACGAGACTCTAATTAACATTATTCAGCATCTTCAACTCCAAGAAATCGCCTTCCACAAGAATGATTTTTCGGAAAAAATCCAAACACTACTCACGGCACTTCCCGATGAAGACAGGACATACGTCTTATTTCAACTAGGCCTCAACCATGCGGCATCCGGCTCGTTTAGTAAATGCCTGGAAATTATTGAACTGCTTCCCGATGAAGAAAAAGATAAACTCCGTTTTGATCTGGGACTATTTTTCTCCCTGCACGGCTTCGATTTACAGAGCCTTGACATCGTAGAACAAATAAGCTCTCCAACCGAAAAAAGATTAGCATTTATTAATATAGGGTGTTTGCAGATGATGCTAAAGACTTTTGAACATGGCGAAATGGCATATCTCCGGATCACGCCAACCGAAGCGGACACAAGAGAAAAACTCCTAGCGCGCCGCCTTACCGAGGGTTTCTTTATCGCTATTTATAAAGGAGATTTTCAACAAGCAGAGATTCTTTTTCAAGATTTGCCGATTGAAAAGAAGCCTAAGGCTCGAATAGCCCTGCAGGAGCTTTATGAGAAAGTTCAAAAACGTGCAGCACAAACAGACACTTCAGAGTCCATATCTGACGATGCATCACCAAGGCATAAGAGAAAAGATGCAGAAGCCTTCCCTGGATCACTCAGAAAAAAAATTCTCCTGGATACGCCTGAGACTGAATCTCTGATAACACATCCTCCGGAGCCTAAAACTTTCAGTGAGTCATTGATTGCTTTAGCCAAATCCCATATCAAACAAACCAATTTTGACGCTCTGAGGTCTATTGCAGCAATTGGTGAATCAATTAGTGGCACCGTCGATGAAGAAACCGAGTTTGAAGCGGAAGACATCATGATCGATCTGATTTTTGATTTCTGTAAAACTTGCATCGATCTTGCAGATCTATCAGACAATGATGCTTTAGAACACATTGTCATCATGTTTTTAAATTCTGATAGTTTAATCAAGGTTAAGGGAGTTGCCTGGAAAAAATATATTTGCAAATGTTTGGGGAGTGCAATTTATAACAAAGACCCTATGTTTAATATGAATCAATTATGTTTTAACATATCCATCTTTAGCGAACTGGCCGCTAAACAGCTTCAAAGAGGGTTTGATTTGAAAGGGTTTTAAGGATCGTAGTCTTAATCCCAATGTCGTCAAAATAAGGGATTTTTAGGCATGGTTCAAAATAGAGCGAAA
>JBAWVE010000027.1:0-15936 GCA_037147435.1 Parachlamydiaceae bacterium | reverse complement strand
CACCCCAAATTCACTCACAAGCTACCAGAGCCATTTTGCTGGTAAATATGGGCTCCACCGGGAATTTCTGATGGCGGTCAACTAGAATATCAAGGCTACATATTGCCGCAAATGCAAAATAAAAACCCTGCACAGTGTCCTGGACTCTTATTCTTGAACGGTCGGGGTTGTCAACGTACAGTAAGGCGACTGAACGAAGTTAAAGAAGGTCAATTAGGTGCTGTTCTTCAGCACTGGCTTCGTTTAATTTCTCGCCGAGAGAACTGTGATGGTGCTCAAAATACAAATCCTTTACTGCAACAAAAAACAGTGTCGGAAAATCTGAGCAAAACAGGACAAGAAGCTTCAGCTGGCGATAAGTCCCAAAGTCCACACCTATTCTGTATCATCAACAGTAAATGCGCTGGCTTTGGCTATCCCTTGGGGTACCTAGAAGTTTCACCTTCGGAAGAATATAATGGTTCAGTTATGCCTGGCAATGAGGGCTTATATCCATATAATCAGATAGATAACACTTACGCTGAAGGGTCGCAAGTTTTTGGTCAGAATACAGCTACTCCCCCCACTGGGTTCTATTCTTTAGCTGAATCTAATGCAGACGGCACCAAGTCTAACACAGGTGCAAACGGTGACATGGAACACCTGTATGATCAGATTAACTATGGAGGTGTTGATAATTTTTATCAGTCTGTCAACTATATTGAGGGTGAGTCTAATTTTATGAATGAGCATTCAGGCTCACTAAATCATGATTCACGTTCTACTGGAAGCACGTTAGCTCCGTCAAGTCCTAATCCATCTAGTGCAGACAAATCTTGGGGTGATTATGTACCCCTTGCAGCACAGAGTTCTGAAGACACTATTCAAGCATATGAAGTACTTCATAAAGGATTAGTAAGACCGAATGGAGGACCCCCAGCGGGCGCGCAATCAGAAAGCCAAGATGCAAGTGCGCATCACACAGCAGCATCCACCGCACAGATTGTGCACAACTTACTAGTGCTCCACATCCCGCCCGTTAACGCAAGTATGTTGAGCTATGAGGATTTTATGAAAGGTCTTCGTGATATTAAGCAAGGGGAGAAGTTAGATATTACTATTTCGAACGAGGGACATTATGAATTTAGCTCTAAAGCTAAAAAGGGTTTTGGGTTGCGTGCTATTTTTAAACGAGGCCCAAGTGCAAGAGCTCAAGAGACAATTAAAAATGTCACTGATATATTAAATGAATTTTCTAAAGACGAATTGCAAAAAAAAGTTGTAGAGATTAATGAAATGATAGTGCTTACTAAGAGTTTGCTGCAACCTACAATTGATTTATTGACTGCCAATAACAAGAAAAGCAATCTGTTAACCGATTTTAACAATGCAATCGCTAGGTTGATGAGGGGTCAGCCACCTGAAGTACTCAGCAGATGGGGCACTACGAATTCCGCGGAAGCACTCTACACAGATTCCCCGATCACATCGGGAGGAGTCGTCAAGAATCCCTTATTCGAGGACGGCACTAACTCTGATGCAGCTAGCAATGACTATGACTTTTAAATTTTGAGGAAGCGGTAGCTGAAGAGGGCGAGGAAGCAGGTGAAGGGGGTCCAGATGGCGAGGGCTGGGGAGATGGCTTGTCTTTCACCGAGGACGGAGGCGGCATCCATGACCAGGTAGAAGGCGACGAGGCCGAAGATGCTTAGGGCATAGATAAAAAAGAGAGGGCGTGAGCGGCTGAAGTGTAGGCAGAAGGGAGCAGGGGCAAGCACGGCGATGAGGCACAGCCAGGGCATGGCCAGTTTGTAGTAGAAAGTTGTGAGGAGGCGTGCCTCTTTCTCGTTGAGTTCGTGCTCGTGTACAGGGAGTTTATGATAGAGTGCTGACAAGGATTGACTGTCGGGGGAGGCAAGGCTGTCGGTGAGTTTCTTCTGATTAAAAAGCATCTCATTAAAAGACATTTCCGGAAATTTTTCTGTTGTGACAATAAATCCCTCTTGGTTTCTTTGAAGATGCTCTACGGTTTTCCCATGAGGAACATCTGCATAGGGGAAAAGTTGATTGATGCGGTAGATATCATCACTGGAGCGCACCCAATAGGTATCCGAAAAAGCGCGTTGTGCCTCATCGTAGTACTGAAATATTAGAGAAGATCCGTCTTCAAGGGTCAGCTGCTGGACAGGGAGGTATTTCTTTTGCTTGGCTTTGGCGCGTGATTTGTCCAGTTGCGTGTTGTATTGCGCCGCCAGAGGTTGCAGCACTTCGGTATTAAAATAGATCAAAAAAGTAAAAAACAGTCCAAACGCAATAAAAGGGAAAAGCAGTCGTTTCATACGAATGCCGCTTGCCATGAGAGCAATGAGTTCGTTATTGGCATTCAGCGAACATAACGTCTTCACACACGCAATTAAAATGGCAAAAGGGACAAGGACGTCCACACGCGCAACAAACTCGTATCCATAAAATTTGATGATATCCACTAAAGTAAAATGATAGTGCTTAAAGCTGGAAGCATGATTCGAGTAGTCAATCAATACATACAATCCATAAAATCCCAAAAGGAATAAGGCAAAAATCTTCGCTGTCTGACGTAAAAAATAGCGCTCCCAAATGGACGTGAGAATCATTATTCGACTCCTTGCGATACCCGCCGCAGCACCCACAGCGAGGAGATGCAGATGAGAATATGCGGGATCAAATACAATGTTGTGGCAGCTATCAGCGCTTGATCAAAACTCTTCGCAATGAAAAAGGCGATGAGATACAGCGCACTTAAGCCAATAATGCACACAAGCTTGAAATTCGAGTGGATGCGGCTGATGCTGATACCAAAAGAAAGACCCATCAATGTAAAGGTAAAAACGGCCATGGCTACGGAGAATCGACGTATGATTTCTGTGACGGTGCGGATGTAATTATGCCGCACTTCCCTGATCTCTGCAGGGGGAATATTTAGCGCGATAGCCTCCTGCAATTGCCTTCCGGTTTCTTCCTTTCTCACTAAAAGCTGTGTGAGGGGCAAATGGTCGTTATTGACCTGCCATATCTTTTTATCGAGCAGCCTGGAGAAATCCTCGATCGATGTGAGGCTGGTTGTTAAATTTTCAATCACGAGGTGCTCGTCTTCAGAATTCTCTTTTGACGGACGACTCGTTAAAAGCGTGACATGGGTTCCAGAGAAGGAGTCAGGGGTCACATCAATCCGTTTAGCAACAAGGAGGGACAGACGGTCGTTGCGGGCGCCTGGTGCAAGGAGAATGATGTCTGCAGCAAATTCGCCCAGCTTAGAGGCTCCTAGCGTATCAAAATACAGCCCTTTCATGTGCATCAGTGTCTTATTGTTTAATAGCAATAAAGGATTCACCGAACGAAGCTGGTTTTTGATCTGGGCGGAATGGAAATGGGAAATAGTTGATAACTCTGAAATGATGTAAAAATTCAAAAAGGAAAGAAACAGCGCAGCGACAAGAACGGGAGCTAGAATGTTTTTTATGGAAAAACCGCAGGAACGCATGGCTGTCAGTTCGCGCGAATGGGAAAGGCTTTGTACAAGAAGCAAGGAGGATATCAGGGCTGAGACAGGAAAAGCAATCGGTAGGACATAAGGGATCTGTTGAAGAATAAACCAGAGGATATTCCAGGCTTGCGGTCCAAGTGTGGCAAAATAGGCAATTTCGCCAAGTCTGAGCGTTAGCAAAATGGCAATGAATGCCGTCACGCAAAGAAAAAAAACTTTGAGGTAGTGCGCCAATAAATAGCGCCACAATAAGGGCATTTTATTCCGATTAGTTACATGCTTATGATGAAAATGATGGCTATTGGTTTAACTTCGTTCAGTGAAGGTTCCATACCGCGGTAGCGGTCAACAGAATTTAGCCCCGTGTGACGAGCCGCAAGGCGAGGAACATGGGGTCAATGACCACCATAAAATTTAACCGCGGCAGCGGCGCAAGAGGCACTTTTGAGATTTACTGTGCGCAAAAATCTCTTGCACCGCTGCCGCGGCTAGTTCATTTTATTTATACCAAACCCCACGTTCCATCGCCTCGCGGCTCGTCACGCGGGGCTAATTTCTGTTGACCGCTACCGCGGTAAAGGATCCTTCATTGGACGAAATTAAACCAATATCTGAAATGATTATAAAGTATTTACCTTGCTTTAGCAACCATTTTCGGAGCACCATTTTCGGAGCAGGGGAGTGGGCAAGGGACAACAGGGACGCAAGGGACATTGAGGACAATTCAATCATCTTTTTTGCCCTTTTTTCGGCAAAAAAGATGGTTGAATTGTTCCCGCGGTTGTTTTATGATGGCAGCATGGATAAAATCTGGTACATATACGTCGCAGGTCAGCAGGAAGGTCCTTATTCCGTTGAGGACCTCAAAAAAGACAAAAGGCTTACTCTTGAAACATTCGTCTGGCGCGAAGGGTTTTCCGGGTGGAAAAAAATTCAGGATGTTCCTGAGTTGAAAGCGGTTTTCAAAGCGAATGAAACACCACATAACCCTGATGAGACAGAAACAGAAACAGAAAAAGAAAATGAAAGACTAAGACTTGCCAAAGCGGCACTTGCCGATGAGGAGCTAGCGTTGGATATGAGGGGGCTGCCTCCACCTTATATTTTCTGGATTATTCTCTTTGTAATCCTACTAGTCTATGTCGTGTCCTTAATCAATTCTTAATGATCATAGACTACGATCCTCTAAGTATTTAAACTGCTACAAGCGGAGCACAACATGTCGCCCTTAATTAGTGTACCTAGTACAAGCCCCACATACTTTGAATATAGAATTTCGGGAACGGATAAACCCCCTTCTCAAGAGAATTTCATCTTCATGGATTTTCACGCCATTGACCCGCAAACTTCCGTAGACCATGCCATTGCGACATTTGCCAATGATCTGTGTGTGCGGATCTCTGCGAAGCAACCTCAGGGGGCAAGTTATGCCCTTTCCCCAGTAAGTATTATTGCAGCTCTAGGGATGTGCCTTGATCTCATTAAGGAAGAGGAAAAAGAGCTGTTTATGGAAAAACTCGGGCTGAGGGGGGGGGGCTCCTGGGGGAGCGCATGTTGCGATCGCTGCGACACTGAAAAGCCTGATTCTTCCGGAGACATTCGAAGATGGCACTATTGACATCGCTCAGGGCATGGCTGCTAAGGGGAATATTGTCTTCGATAAAGCCTTTATAGATCTCCTTAAAGACATTTACGATAGTGAATTGATCGTTTCAAATGATCTTCTGACGGATGTCAATCAGTGGGTGGCTTCAAAAACCCATCATGAAATTACAGAAATCCTTTCAGATAATGAAGCTGATTTCGTCTTGCTCAATGCTGTCTACCTCAACCTTAAATGGGCTAATCAATTTGAGAAGCCTGATTCAGGATGGCCCGTGCGCAGTTTTACCTGCGCAGACGGCACAATGGCGCCAGTTTCGATGATGACACAAACAGGCGATTTCAGCATTTATAGAGGTGCGGCATTCGATATGTTAGAAAAACCGTACAAAGCCCCTGATGGCCGTCAGCTCTCACAGGTCATCTTCCTGCCACATAGATTTCTAAGCCTGGAAGCTGTGGAAGCTGGTCTGACTCAGGAAGTGATTCAGCACTGTCGTAAGGAAGCGTACTTTGAGCGTGATGTAGACCTCTCGATGCCCAAAATCAAAGCTGAGTGCACCTTGAGCCTGTTGGATATTCTTAAGGAAATGGGGCTTCCCCTTGAGTGGCACTCTCTTGATGCAACTAAAGCCAGAAAAGGTAATACTGATGCTTTATGCATTACCGATGTCCTCCACAAAACCGTCGTTTCTAACGATGAAGAAGGCACTGTCGCGGCAGCTGTAACAGCGATCACTCTTAACTGTTTATGTACCTCTGTGGGTCGGCTCCCTTCTACCTTTAACATCGACCGCGGCTATGCTTACATGATTATGGATGGGGACACCATGATGTTCCGCGGTCGTATCAGTGATGCTACACCTTTAATTGTTGATTAAGGTCAAAAAATGAAAGATAAGTTGCTTGCAGAAGTGTTGACCTTTTTGAGACAGCATCGAGGACATGCTTCTGCAGCCCCTATTCTTCTAGGCTTCTCCGGAGGCCCGGATTCACTCGCCCTGTTGCATGTCTTACTTGCAGTCGGTAAGCTCCAGTCCTTCGACACTCTTCACCCTTTTCGATTTGCGTTGGCTCACGTCGATCATGGGTGGCGTCCGGAAAGCGGAGCAGAAGCCGTAAAAATTCAAGAGATGGCAGTTGCTTTAGGGTTGACGGTTCATCTCAAAACGTTATCTTTATCCCCTGGGGAAATTCAAGGTAATCCTGAATCCATCTGTCGTGAAGCACGGCTGAATTTTTTTGCAGGGCTTTGTCGTGATTTCGGCTACCAGGCGGTGATGCTTGCACACCACGCCGACGATCTTGCAGAGACCGTTCTTAAACGCGTTCTTGAGGGAGCTTCCCTGTGCAATCTTAGCGGTATCAAGCCCGTCAACAAGCTTTATGGAGTCGATGTGTGGCGCCCTTTATTGAAAATCACCAAAAAGGAGATTCTTCGGTGGCTTCAGGAGCGAAATCTGGAGGGATTTCACGATAGTACAAATGTCGATCCGAAGTTTCTGCGCGCACGCCTACGCATGGATGTGCTGCCCAATCTATCTAAGGTTTTTGGGAAGGAAGTGTGCTCCGGACTGTGTCATATCAGCAATGAGTCGGCGGAGTTGATTGACTATCTGGATGCCAATATCGCTCCTTATCTGGCGCGTGTGACTTCCGATTCCGCAGGGATGTCTCTTGATCTTTCTGAGTGTCGGCCAACGGCATCCGCGGAATTAAAGCACTTGATTCGCCGTTTTTGTGAATGCGGGGAGCTGAATTTGAGTCGTGAAAGCCTTAATTTGGCTGCTAACTTTGTTTCCACGGGGGCAGCTCGCAAGAGCCTTGGAGACGGATCCTTGCAGGTTGATCGCTACAGGCTTCAGGTAGCATTTGCAAAAATAAGAAATATTTGAACGCGAAGATCTTCGCGTTCAAATATTCAGAGAAACTCCAGATTTAGTGGTTGATGACGAATAGCTTATGTGGTATCCTGAAATGAATTGACGGGGTATTGCCAAGAGGGTTGCAGTTAAGTTTTTAATACTGTGACCTTTAAGTAATATTCTATGCCTCAAAAAATCACTATTTATACGTTGGATTAAATTATGGCAGATGACAAAAAAGACGACCTAAAAAAGAATTTTCCAAACAGTTTTGTCTGGTTTTTGATGGCAGCGTTTTTCATGGCGCTGATGGTTCAAAACTTCTTAGACACTAAATTTGCGAAAGTGTCTTTTAGCTATCAGCTGGAGTCTCTTGTAGACTTACAGCTTATCCAGCCTGAAGATAGCCGTAAAACTGCAATCAACGATACACTAGTTTCTTTCAGCGGGCGATTTCGCGACCGTCTCACTGAAGAGGGCAAGAGTCGTTATAAATTTCTGGAGTTCTTAAATACAAATCACGATTTAAGCGGACAGAAAGAACGCTTGGAAAAAGATCTTGCTGCTCAGAAATTAAAAATTGTGGATGCAGCGGATTGGTTCCTTAACCTTTCAGGAATTGCCGTTCCTAAAAATGGGTATGTCGTTGTCGACTCCCTTTATAGCAGCCCTGATAAGGACAATAGCGTCGTTCTTAATGAAGTGTCCAATAAAAAGACGGTTAATCTTACTGAACTGCAGAAAGAATTCAGCGCTCTCGGATCACATCCAAAGTCTGCTGTGACTCAAGATTTCGGTAAACAACTCAGCGATTTGATTAACGCCTTCCGATCACCGATGCTTGGCATTGGTAACGAAGCCTACAAAGAGCGGCTGAAGACGATTGATAAAAATGTCGATGAGGCTAGCAACAATGAAAAACTATCCCCTGATGGCCGGGTTGAAGTGTATGCCAGCGCCCTGACTGAGTTGTCCGCTATTGTGAATGAACTTAACCTGGTTGAAGATCATGTCCGGTTGGCCAAATTGCGCAGCGTCCGCAACTACCAGGATACGATGGAAGAGTATACCAGATTAGTGACCAAATTCGCCGACAACGAAGCTCAGCTAGACAAAGCACGGCAATCCGTGACGAATGTCATCTGGTTTTTCAATAATCAGGAACTGTCGACCCGAGCCCTTGAAAAGCAAGATCCTGAGGCGTACAGCCATTGGTTCACTACTGCCAAGGAAGAGTGGGAAAGTTTCAATGTTAATCGTGGAGGCTTTTTCAAAGCACCTGATCAGCCTTTAAATGTAGTACTGGAAAAAACTTTCAAGAGCGAAGAACCGCCACCAAACTACATGAGCTACCTCTTCACGGCTCTTCCTCTGATCTTGATTGTTGTTGTTCTCTACTTCGTCTTTTCACGTCAAATGAAAGGGATGGGAACAAATGCCATGAACTTCGGCAAATCGCCCGCTAAGCTGCTTGTCAAAGGGGCCAATAAAGTGACATTTAAAGATGTCGCCGGCATTGAAGAAGCTACCGAAGAACTGGAAGAAATTGTCGAATTTTTAAAGAATCCCCAGAAATTTACTGCCTTAGGAGGACATATTCCTAAGGGTGTTCTCTGCATCGGACCTCCAGGAACGGGAAAGACTCTTATCGCTAAAGCGGTTGCCGGTGAAGCCGACCGCCCATTCTTCAGCATCTCAGGGTCTGACTTCGTCGAGATGTTCGTCGGGGTGGGAGCAAGCCGTATTCGCGATCTGTTCGATCAGGCTAAAAAGAATGCTCCATGTATCGTTTTCATCGATGAAATCGACGCTGTCGGACGCCATCGCGGTGCCGGCATTGGCGGCGGCCACGATGAACGAGAACAAACATTGAACCAGTTGCTCGTGGAGATGGATGGCTTCGATACAAACGAAGGGGTTATCCTCATGGCCGCGACAAACCGTCCCGATGTTCTGGATAAGGCATTGCTGCGTCCCGGTCGATTTGACAGGAGAGTCATCATCAGCCTGCCGGACATTAAAGGTCGGTTTGAGATCCTTAAGGTCCATGCCCGTAAAATTAAAATGGATCCTACTGTAGACCTCATGGCGATTGCGCGGAGCACTCCGGGATCCTCTGGAGCTGATCTTGCCAACCTGCTGAATGAAGCGGCGTTGCTTGCAGCCCGTCGTGGGCGTACGGCAGTCACTTCGCAGGAAACTGTGGAAGCGCGAGATAAGGTGCTCTATGGTAAGGAACGGCGCAGCCTTGAGATTGATGAAGCCGAAAAGAAAACGACAGCCTATCACGAATCAGGACATGCCGTTGTTGGGCTTGTTGTGAAGCATTCGGATCCAGTTGATAAGGTGACGATTATTCCACGCGGCCTTTCATTGGGGTCGACGATGTTCCTACCGAAGAAGAACCGGTTGAGCTATTGGAAGAATGAACTGATTGACCAACTTGCCGTCCTGATGGGAGGGCGTTGTGCCGAAGAAGTTTTTGTTCATGACGTTTCCAGCGGTGCTAAACAGGATATTGAGCGCGCTACGCAGATAGCACGCAGTATGGTCTGTGAATGGGGCATGAGTGATAAAATGGGTGCTGTTTCCTATGATGAACACAATGAATCTGGACAGTACGGATTTGGCGGTTATTCAGAGAAAAAGTATTCTCAAGAAACAGCAAAGTCTATTGACGAAGAGGTACGCCGCATTCTGGATCAGGCGCATGCAGAAGCTAAGAACATTATCACGAAGTATCAGAAACAGGTCCAGTTAATGACTGAAATGCTGATCGAATTTGAGACTCTGGATGCTGATGATGTTCTCAAAATCATGAAAGGGGAATGGAGTCATGAAGATAAACGCGATAGGCTGAAGAAGGCTGATGAATTGCACAAGAAGGCGCCTGTTGTGCCACCTCCGTTACCCCCTGAAGCTCTTGTCCCTTTGCCCTCTGCTTAAAGTTACAGGATGTCCAGGTCAGGGGTGTGTGTGGACATGGGAATAACATAACAGGATAGGCAGGATCGAGAGGATAGGCAGGATGGGGGGGCGGCCTTCGGCGGGCAAGATGTATTTAAATGGAGAAAATACATTTTGCTTGCCGAGGGCTCCTGCCCTATCTGCCCATCTTGTTATGTTATTTCTGAGTCTACACACAACCTGCCAGCCGAAGGCCAATGTCGTCAAAATAAAGAAATTTATATGGTAGCGAGGGTGCCAAGATCGATAGATTTGCGACGAGTCAATATCTGTGGCTATATTGACGAGGAGCAAAGCTATCGAGATTGGTACCCGTAGCACCATAAAAATCCCTTATTTTGACGACATTGAGCCGAAGGCCGTCCCCCATCTTGTGGCTATTCGGCTTTCATGCGCAGGAGTTCCTGCTGTTGGCCGGAGTGATCGAGGATATCGACGAAGGTGACAGTGCGTCCGTCGATCTCTTTTTTGTGGATTTTGAGATGGTGTTCGGCCTGTTTAGCCACTTGGGCGAAGTGTGTGATGCACAGGACTTGATGTTGCGTGGCAATTTCTCTTAATTTTTCTCCGATGACTGCAGCTGTTTCGCCGCCGATGTTGGCATCGACTTCATCAAATACTAGAGTGGGGATTTTTTCTTTTCCTGCGAGCAGGGTTTGAATGGTGAGTAGCATCCGGGACAGTTCCCCGCCGCTGGCGCATTCTTTGAGAGGGAGACAGTGTTCTCCGAAGTTGGGAGTGAGGTAGAACTCCATTTTATCGTCGCCCGTACGCCCTCTTTTTTGCGGGGTGAATTCAACATGAAATTCCACTTTTGGCATGTTTAGACTTCTCAGGTGAGCGACAACGGCTTTTTCGAGTTTTTTTGCTGAGGCGCGCCGCAGTGAGGACAGTTTGTTGCCGAGCGTGTTGGTTTTTACTGAGGCGACTTCTAATTTTTCTTGAAGGAGTTCGATATCAGCCTCTGCATTTTCAAGCGAGATCAGCCGTTTTTTTGCGGCCTCCAGGTATAAAAGAACCTCTTCAACCGTTGACCCGTATTTTTTCTTTAGCCGGCTGATCAACTGTAAGCGCGTATTGATCCTCTCGGCTTTTTCTGGATTATTCTCGATGCGGCTTTCATATAACCTGAGAGTATGGGCCACCTCTTCCAATTCCAACCGTGCATTTTCATAGCTGATAGCAGTTTCAGTAAGTGTGGGGGCTATTTTGACAAGCTGGTCAAACGTTGCTTTCTGTCGGGTGAGGTGGGCAAGGACAGCAATTTTTTCGCCGGACAGGACACGCAGGATATCACCGGTTTTTTGCACGAGATCGTCAGCGCTGGATAGGAGAGCGTATTCAGCAAAGATGTCTTCTTCTTCTCCATTTTTAAGAGCGGCATCCTCCAATTCCTCGATTTCCATGCGGCAGATTTCACTATCGCGCAGTCTCTGGGCTTCTGTGTGGACCAGATGATCCAGGGCTTCGCGAATCTGAGTTTCTTCTGTCCAGGCTTCAGCAAAAGCCATGACATCGCCTTTGAGGTCGCCAAATAGGTCGACGACTTGTCTGTGGTATTCCAGAGATAATAATTTTTGGTTGGCATGCTGTCCGACAACTTCAATAAGGTGGGCGCCGATTTGACGTAAAAGGGTTAGCTGGGCGAGTTGGTTGTTAACAAAAGCCCGGCTTTTGCCTGCGGCGGTGATTTCGCGACGAATGAACAGCTCGCAGCCCGCTTCATGGTCGATGCCGGTCTCGTATAGGAGGTGCTCGAGCAGGGGATTGGAGTGAATATCAAAAACAGCTTCGACGACCCCTTTGTCCGTGCCGTGTCTGACAAGGGAGGCGTCTGAACGTTCGCCAGCAATGAGGTTAAGGGCGTTTAAAATCGCCGATTTACCAGCGCCGCTTTCCCCTGAGAGCACATTAAACCCTTCAGTGAAAGGGACAGCTGCGGATTCTACAAGAACGATGTTTGTCAGTCTTAATTCTTTCAACATATATTATCAGTGTTAAGGATCGTAAGTGGTGATCAGGAGTTGTTGTATTTCATTTGAGGTTGACTCTTCAAGAAGGCCATTGGAATTGCACGCGGGAATAGAGAAGACCAGGTTGGTGTGTTCTGGTCCGGATTTCGAGACATAAGCTACAGGGATTGCTTCGATATCGGGGGCGTTGAAGCGGTAGATGACGATTCGTTGGATGTCCACAGGTTTTTGTGGAGTGACGCTTTGTGCGGTCACGAGTTCTTTGCCGACCGGAACAGTGCGGTTTAAAATTTCGACGAGGGCATTTTGCTGTTCAAAGTTTAGAGTGTACAGCATTTTATTATGTTCAACGGCAATACCTCGGACATCATTTGGTGAAATATAGCGTGACGGGATCACCCCAAGGAGGGCGGCGACGTTCATGACCAGAATGACGGCAAAACCTGCGAGGACGGCGATGGTCATGATAAAAGTGATTGTCAGGCCAGTTTTGGTTTTATTCATCATCTCGACTTTGTACATTTTTTGGTTCAGATTCCAATGAGAGGCAAACTCCAGTGTAGTCAACCTCGACTGAATGGCATTTTTTTGGATCTTCCGAGAAATTGCTTTAATTGGAGAAAGCCTCCCTCGGAAGATGAACTCAAAAAAATGTATAAAGTCGAGATAAGTCGCTATTCTCGCTTTTCGTTCAGAATTGAGTCAAGAGTTTTAAAGTGCAATTTGCCAACAGTGTTTAAGGCCTCTCTTCCATATGTCCGAATAAACTGGCGTCCAGCGGCAATGGTCTTTGATGAGGCCCCCTTGGGAAAGGTTTGATTAAACTGTTTTTCCAAGGAATAGAGTGCGTCGACAAAGGCCCAGCGCGCGAGGATTGAGGCTGCGGCAACGACGACATCTTCTTCAGCGCGGTGTCTTTGGGTAATATCCAGAGAAAGTTTTTTCCGTTTGACAGCAGTTAATACGACGCGTTCATCAGCGAATTGGTCGATAATCACCTTATGGCAGCCACTTTTTTCTGACAGATGTTCGATTGCTGTGGCATGTCCCCAGGCAAGTAAGTGATTGAGGTTGCCGAATTTTGTGATCAATTCATTATATTTTGGAGGATTGATTTTGACGATATGGTATTGGCAATGTTCCCTGATTTGTGCCGCCAATTTCATGATAGAGGCCTCGCTCAGTTGCTTGGAATCTTTAACACCAATTTGCTCCAGTTTGGCGATGGTATCCCCAGAGGCGTAGACTCCGGCGATGCATAGAGGACCGAAAAAATCCCCTTTTCCTGACTCGTCGATGCCGATTCTTCCCGTTTTGTCTGTGGGGGTGTCAGTGCGGACATGTTCTTTGTGTGTATAGGAGAATGTCTGTAGAATAGTTGGTTCGAGGTAAAATTCGATGAATTCCCCCTTACCTTTCCCTTGGACCGTCAATTTTCCTGATTCGTAGAAAGTACAGCTGACGCCTGTTTTCTTTGCCTGGAATAGAGTGTAGGCAGGTTTGGTGATGTCGAATCCCTGATCTTTCAAATCTTCAATCATCTTCGGGGCCAGTGCTGTATTTGCTTTGGCAACGAAGGTTCCGGAGGTTGGTTGTGTATTATCTTTTTCTTTCATTGATTTATTTTCCCATTAATAGTACCAATCGTGTATAAGGAAAGCATCCGGGGGATTGTCCCCTTTAAGACACCTTGGTAACCAGAACAACTATGATAGACCAAAACGAAATGAAAAGCCTAGGGGAAATTTTTAAAACTCGACGAAAAGAGATGAACGTCTCTTTGAAAGAGGCTGAAAATGCTACGTCGATCCGTGCGTCTTATCTTAATTCCATTGAAGAAGGCGACGTCAGTAAACTCATTTCTCCTGTCTATGCCCAAGGATTTATTCGCCAATACGCTGCCTTTTTAGGCCTTGATGGAGAGAAAATCGTCAGAGATCACCCTGAAATATTTAATCGTCATGAAGTTCAAGAGTTTTCTTACGGCATTGGGACATTAGAGGTTCGTGGAAATCCAGGAGCAGGTGTCAAGTGGTTTCCTAATGTCGTCTGGGTTATTGTCACCGCCCTTCTCGTTGCTGCAGCGTGGTATTTTGCCCGTTATCTTGATTTGATTTGATTTAATCATATGAACACGGTTATACAATATCCTCCAGGAATTTGCACTAACACCTTTCTTGACTCTTTCTATAAATATGAAGATAACGCACTCTGTACGCAATGGATGGCACGCACCACAGCCTCGATTGAACACTGTAAAAAAGATTTTGCTGAGCGTATCTGTAGACTATCTCCACAAGTATCACCCCAAGTGTCTTCTGGACTCCTAAAAATGCTGTGTCTTGCTGCAAAGATTATTTTTTCCCCGGAAGAGTACATACGATCCCTGACTGCCCTTAAAGAAAAAGTGGAAAAACTTTGGAGTGTTCGGAGCTCAGTGCACATGCCTTCCAGCGATGCCACTTTCCCTAAGGCGGCTAAAAAAATCCTATACGCTTTAGCCGGTGGAAAAGTCGACTATGATATGTTACCAGCAAAGGATCAGGCAACAGAGTTGCAGCCTCTTTACAAAACAACTCAAAGAAAAGTTTCGGGGTTAGGTATCAAGTGCTTTGATGTCGCTGGACAACGGCCTATTTCTGTCGAAATTTTCTTGGAGGATGTCAAAGAGGGGAGATATTCAGCCTTTGCTGGTTGTTGTCGCGGTCCCAAGTTTCGTGTGATAGTATTAGCCTCCACTAAGCATCTCACATGTTCCATTACGGAGTCGTATCCTGCTGTTCGGGACCTTATGCGTGATCCGAAAGGGTGGGTGCGTGCTTTTTTTCAGTTGATCCGTTATGGCAATACCGGCGTGATGAATGGTAATTCTGCAATGCATGCCCTGCTGAAGTCCAGCGACCATGTCCCCACAGATTTTTTTCCCACTACCC
Organism: Parachlamydiaceae bacterium; assembly: GCA_037147435.1. Taxonomy (GTDB): domain Bacteria; phylum Chlamydiota; class Chlamydiia; order Chlamydiales; family Parachlamydiaceae; genus JBAWVE01. Next base: position 1,094 of record JBAWVE010000027.1, on the reverse strand, counting down.
AAAAGGCGTGGCCCTGAACTGTACGTTGTGCAAGAATAATCCATGCGCTGGTGCAGTGATACCGGCCAGTGTGCGGTCGCGCCCATCAATAATCGACCGTAAATTGCCAACACTGATTTTTCCGCAGCTAATATACACAAGAGTGCCCACTAAATTCCGGACCATTTTATATAAAAAATTCGTGCCGGTCAGTTTGAAACATAGATAGTCACCAGCTTCTTCTACGATCTCAATGCTTTGAAGATTTCTCATATGGTCCGCATATGTTACATCTTTTCTTACGTTGCAGAAAGAGGTAAAATCCCGCTCACCGATCAGTTGTTGGATAGCTTCACGCATGTCTTCAATATTTAGTGTATGTGGGTAATGCCAGGAGTACAGCCGCCGGTTGGGGAGTTGTATCCGACCATGGCAAAGAGAGTAGTGATATTCCTTGTTGATGCAATCAAGGGTTGGATGAAAATCATTTGGAACGTGTTCTGTACTCAGCACGACAATATCTTTGGGTAATAGACAATTCAGAGAAAATTTAAGTTTCTCCGGTGATAAATCGCTTTTATCAGACAAGAAATTGACAACCTGGCCATTGGCGTGAACTCCGGCATCTGTCCTGCTCGCTGCTTGCAAGACAACAGGGTGTTGTAGAATTTTTTCCAGGACAGTTTCCAGGGTCCCTTCAATGCTCGGGCCCATTTTTGTCTTCTGCCAACCCAGAAAATTTGTGCCGTCATAGGTGATCATTAACTTGATATTTTGCATCTAGCCATTATAAATCAAAATAGGAAATTAAATCCATAGCCGATTCGTCAGCGCTCATCATGTGCATGCAATGGTCTCAACTTAAGGACACACTACCATTAAACGGGATTTTGCCTAAAATTTGGAGTGCGGGGACTTGTCACCGCTTTGGATTACATCGACTTGTCGATGTCTTTTGTCAAGAAATTACCTAAGCTATACCGAATGCTTCGCACATGAACGTGTTCTTGGTGCCTTTAAACTCCGCATTATTCTTAAGTTGACACCATGGCGTGAACAGGCTTGTCGTTACCCACATCTATCAATCTAATATTTTAACCGTAACAGGGCATGGT
>JBAWVE010000026.1:0-16287 GCA_037147435.1 Parachlamydiaceae bacterium | reverse complement strand
AAAATAACAGGATTGGCAGGATGGGTAGGATAAGCAGGATACCTTCGGTCGACCTGTTGAACTTTGCCTTATTTTGAGCGCTGGGGGATCAGCCTACTAGTCGTTAGTACCAAGTGTGGGACTTACGGTTGATAAACTGGGCGGAGCAAGACACATAACCTGGAAGATGCGGGATGACGCCATCACCCATACAAAAAAAACTCGATCCAGAACCACTCATCAGGACAGTTGAAAATCCGGACTCGAACAGCAAAGCTTTTAATTTCGCAAGCTCGGGCATGACTTCAAAAGCTGGGGCTTCTAGATCATTGAAATACGTCGGACAGGCAGATAAAAAAGATTGCAAGACTTGCTCAGGATCATTCTGTGCCACAGACAATGGATTAAATTTCCCGTATACCTTACCTGTGGATAACCCCTGAGGTGGTTTAATGATCCATAAATAAGATGGATCCAACCGGGGAAGAGTACGTAAAATTTCGCCACGTCCCGTACAATACGCAGTTCCTTCCGACAGAAAAAATGCGACATCGGATCCAATTTCTCCTCCCCACTGTGCTAACTGGGCTTCCATTACCGGCCTGCCGCACAGCTCATTCATCGCCCATAATGTTGTTGCAGCATTACTGCTTCCCCCGCCAAGGCCAGCCTCCATAGGGATTTTTTTCTCCAAATAAATGGCCACCGGCTGGTTAATCCCTGTCTTATGCCGAAAGAGATCGAGGGCCTTTATAATTAGGTTAGAATGATCGGTAGGGAGTTTAGCATCCGTACAGACAAGGGAATCTTCTGAGGCTAAGTGGAAATGAATGGTGTCATGCAGATCGATAGTTTGCATCAGCGAGGCAAGGTCGTGGTACCCATCTTCCCGGCGACTCAATACCCTAAGGAATAGATTAACTTTTGCTGGGGAACACAGGGTTAGCATAGTGTGTTACCTATTTAAACAATAATCAAGAAGAAGACGACATGGAGAAAGACCACGTCGTCTATTCTTTTTTGCTATGATGCAGTAGGTGTCGGTGGTTGTTCAGCGACAACGGCGACAGGTTCCTGATCAGAAACAATGTTCAGCACGACAGTTGCAGTGACACCTTCATTCAATTTAACAGTGATTTTGTGAGTCCCTGTTTCTTTAATTGGGTGTTTTAAACTGATCGCACGTTTTTCAACTGTAATGTTGGCTGTAGCGAGAAGAAGCTCTGCTATGTCGTGAGCATTGACAGAACCATACATGTGGCCGGCATGATCGACCTTCACGACAGTTGTCAAAGTCACTCCATCGATTTCCGATGCAAATTTCTCTGCTTCCTGCTTATCAACAGCTGCTTTCTTTTCTCTCTCTTCTTTGAGGCGAACCTGCATGCGCAAAGCGCTTTTGCTAGCAACAACGGCTAAACCACGTGGAAGCAAAAAATTTCTTGCGAATCCGGGTCTCACTTTAACGAGATCGCCACTGCGCCCTAGATCTTCCACATCTTCAATTAATAGCAATGAATTTGCCATGATTTTACGACTCCTCAATAATCTTATGAATTGGCAACAAATGGCAACAAAGCCACATGGCGCGCACGCTTAATAGCCGCAACAAGCAGCTTTTGGTAGTGAGCAGAAACACCCGTTATACGGCGAGGTAAAATTTTACCGCGATCGGTGATAAACCCACCAAGTGTGTTGACGTCTTTGTAATCGATCGTCTTAATCCCCGCTGTCGTAAAAGGACAACGTTTGCGTCTTCTGCTGCCACCGCTTCCACGGAAATCGGCACCTTCAGGTGACGTTGGCGGTGCTGTTCTTGGTCTTTTGTTCAACATAAATTTAATCTCCTACTGTTGCTCCTCTAGGGCCTTGAACTCAATCTTTTCCATCACCTTGTCCGCACGTAATGTGATAAAGCGGATTAGGTCCTCATTGAGATGATACTCCTGCCATAACTCGGCAATAGCAGAGGGTTTTAGATTGAAATAGACGATATAATAATATCCTTCGCGGTGTCCATCGATCTCATAAGCAAGGCGACGGCGCCCTTGATCGTGAACTTTAAGGATTTCTCCTCCGCGTTGCGTGATCCCTGTGTGGATCTTTTGAAACGCTTTATTGCGGGCATCATCGCTTAATGTAGCGCTGATGATATACATACCCTCATAGAGGTTTTGACTTTCTTGATTCATGACATATTCTCCTGACCTATATTTTCAGGTCTACAACGTTAATTTTAATTACCGAGGATATTGCAAAACGATGTTGCAAAACCACCTCTATCGCTTAGCGATGATTACAGCCACTTCATTTAAGTTAGCGATTGGTCTGACTGTTTTAGGTATTTCGAGGTCGGACAATCTCTTGGCATCATTCTGTCCCATTGATCTCACATCGATCGTGAAGAAGCTGGGGATATCTTTTGGAAGGCAGCGAACACGCAGCTGGCGGATGACTAAGCGAAGGACTCCACCCAATTTGACACCGATACAGTCCACAGCGCCCACGCATTCAATTGGCACGTTGAGGCTGATGGGCACATTAGCCAACAATAGTTCAAAGTCGAGATGCTGGACTTTGTACGATGTGATGTTGTACTGGATGTCTTTAATGATGGCTCGTTTTTCTTTACCACTTTCATCTGTTAGGGTGAACACTGTGGATGCGAGACGTCCTGGAACTATTGAGCGCAATGCGGCGCTAAATTCTGTCCCATTAATAAGGATGGGGTGCGTCTCTTTCCCTTGAGAGTAGACGACAGCAGGGATGTTACCTTCGCGACGAATCCGTTTTGATTCGCTTTTTTTAATTAGTTCTCTTTTGAAAACTTTCAGTTTCATGATTCCTCCAGTATCGAGTCTCGAAAAAAGGAGACTCTATAAATTAAAAATTTTCGTTCAAGGACGAGATGGATTCTTTCGAGATAATACAGCGAATAGCTTGAGAGAGAAGAGGTGCAATGGAGACGATACGGACTTTCGAGCATTTTTGAACGCTTTCAGAGACCGGTACGGTATTGCTAATCAACAACGCTTCGATGGGACTTTTTTCTATCCGTTCAACAGCATTCCCCACTAATAATCCGTGGGTAACAACTGCAAAAATCCTCTTAGCGCCCTTCTCTCGGCATGCTTTCGCTGCTGACGTCAATGTTCCAGCGGTGGAACATATATCGTCAGCGAGAAGAACATCTTTTCCTTTCACATCCCCGATGATTGTTACGGCATCGACTTCGCTGGCACTCATGCGCAACTTATCGATGATGGCCATTTCACAATTCAACTGCCTGGCATAGGCCCGCGCCAATTTGACGCTACCAATGTCTGGAGTGACAACGACCATCTCGTTGCTACCCAGCTGTTTTACAGCCTCAGCCAGAATGGACCTGCCGACAATATTGTCAACAGGGATATCAAAAAAACCTTGTAACTGGCCTGCATGCAGGTCCATTGTCAAAACTCGCGTCGCTCCGGCATTAACTAGGAGGTTGGCGACGAGTTTGGCAGTGATCGGCACTCGTGGTTTGTCTTTACGATCTTGTCGACAGTACCCGAAATAGGGAATGACTGCCGCGATTGATCGTGCCGAGGCCCTTTTCAGGGCATCGATCATAATTAGCAGCTCCATCAGAAAGTTATTCGGATCAAGAGCTACTGTTTGAAAGACAAACACATCACGTCCCCGCACACTTTCCCTAATTTGGAGAGAAATCTCGCCATCGGGGAAACGCTCGATCAGGACATTACCGAGCTTGGAGCCCAAATGATCGGCTACTTCTTTCGCCAATGTCGAGTGGGAAGATCCGGAGAACAAAAAATGCTGATCACCGGGACATTCCATTAATCACCACAAGTTACGTCTATTTGGGGTGGAAGGATTCGAACCTCCGCATGGCGGTACCAAAAACCGCTGCCTTACCGCTTGGCGACACCCCATTACTTTGTCTTCACGTGCCATCAGACATAGGATATTATTACGTCTGTCGATTTATTTGCAACCAAAAATAAAAAAAAAATAAAAAACGACTTTGGAACTCGTTCCAAACTCATCCCGCCCTTGCACTGTCGTTCCGTTCTTTACACTATCTTCGAAATAATTTATTGTAGGCATAACCGATACACGGAGCCGCTATGCACATTATTCACATTGCCTCAGAACTAGCCCCTCTTGCAAAAGTCGGAGGCCTTGCCGACGTGCTTCTAGGCCTTTCACGCGAACAGTCGTGGAAAGGGCATGACGTCGATATCATCATTCCAAAATACGATTGTATGGATAGTGATCAGATCCGCGATCTGAGCATTGCTTACTACGATTTGATGTCGTATTACCAGGGAGAATGGTTTCACAATACCATATGGATTGGTTGGGTTGAGAACATCAAGGTTTATTTCATTGAACCACACCATCCCCGACATTTTTTCGATCGCGGATGTTTTTATGGCTGTGAAGATGACATCGAACGTTATCTGTATTTTTCACGAACTGCAATAGAATTTCTTTTTAAACAACAAATTATCCCGGATATCATCCATCTTCATGATTGGCAGACAGCGGTAATTAGTCCACTGTATTTCGAAATGTATCGCCCTTTGGGTTATACCAAACCAAAGGTTGTCCTTACCATTCACAATATTGACTACCAGGGAAAATGCAGTGCATCAGACCTGGACAGAATTGGCTTGAACGGCACAGCATTGCTGACTCCTGACCTTCTTAGAGATAACAGCCAACGTAACACTATCAACCTCTTGAAAGGCGGAATTGTGTACTCCGACTTTGTCACAACCGTATCTCCAAACTATGCCAAGGAGGTCACCACGACCGAAGGAGGCCGGGGACTTAGCGAGACCATCATCAAATATCAGAACAAGTTTAAAGGCGTGTTAAACGGGATTGACTACTCGTACTGGAATCCAGAAGTCGACCGGTATCTGCCTGCTCATTTTTCTTCAAGAGAAATGCCGATGAACAAAAAAGATAAGAATACCATCGACAAAAAAGCCTTCATTAAGAACACATTGAGAGATAAACTCGGTCTTAGCGAGGACCACAAACCCATTATTGGCTGCATCACACGGTTGGTTCCACAAAAAGGGATTGACCTGATTAAACACGCCCTAAAATACACGCTAGCCCATGGGGGTCAGTTTATCCTTCTGGGAAGCTCCCCTATTCCGGCAATCAGTGCGGAATTTCATGAACTGAAGAGCCGTTATGCCAACAATCCGGATATCCATTTGATGTTGCATCACCAGGAAGAATTTGCGCATCTGATCTTTGCGGCGTCAGATATGTTTATCGTTCCCTCCATTTTCGAACCATGCGGCCTGACACAGATGATTGCATTAAAATATGGAGCCGTCCCGATTGTACGCAAAACAGGAGGATTAGCCGACACTATTTTTGATATTGATTACTCTGACAAACCGTTGAACGAAAGAAATGGATACGCTTTCGATTTTCCCGACACCGTTGGGATTGAGTCGGCGCTTTCCAGAGCCATCCAGTGTTGGTTTCATGATCCCGACAAATGGCGCAAGCTGATGCTGGTAGGAATGAACATTGATTTCAGCTGGAACCTCCCGGCAAATCAATATTTAGAGATCTACAAAAGCCTTGTAAAAAAAGAAGGGACGCAAGGGACGTTAGGGACATAAGGGACGCAAGGGACGTTAGGGACATAAGGGACATAAGGGACGTTAGGGACAACAGGGACAAGCTAGACTGTCCCTGTTGTCCCTTCCCAATGCGTCCCTTTCCTATTTGCTTTAAAAGCTATCGTATGGTAAAATCGCTTTAAATTGCGTGCTAAAGGATTCCTGTGGGTATTGCTAACTATTTGACATTTGTCCGTGTCTTCATCGCCCCTATCTTTCTGATTACCTATATGGAACATGATTTTCTGGGAATCAGCACAACGCTATTGCCATACGCACTGTTATTCCTTTTAGGCATTTCAGAACTTTCTGATATTTTTGACGGTTATTTAGCGCGGAAGTACAATCAAGTCACAGACTTCGGAAAAGTACTCGATCCGATGGCCGATAGTATCGTCAGAACGGCCGTATTCCTGACATTTACCCTACAACCCGTCAATCTTCCCATCTTACTCATCTTCGTTTTCCTCTATCGAGATTCTGTCATCAGCACATTAAGAACCGTATGCGCTCTCAAAGGGTTTGCCTTAGCTGCCCGACGTAGTGGGAAAATCAAAGCCGTCATCCAGGCAATTGCTGCGTTCATCGTATTATTCTTAATGATTCCCCACTCCTTGGGACACTTAAGCGCTACAACTCTCCATACAGCAAGTACAGCAGTCGTTTCAATTGCAGCCGCCTATACAGTCTATTCAGGCATCGAATACGTCTGTGCCAACTGGAGCTATATCAGCAAACTGTTGTGGCAACAGACCCCTTCTGTGGACGCGTGAATGAGATCCGCTAGCAACTATGAAATATTAGGCATTGGAACTCCCTTCGTCGACTATATCCTCCTTGCCGACGACAAAACCCTTGAAAAATTATCTCAAACACGCGGTGGATCGACAGTTGTCGACTACAATAAACTGCAAACCATCCTTCAAGAGCCCCTCGCCCTTCCAAGATTTATTACTGGCGGCAGCTGCGCAAATACCATCAAGGGACTTGCAAGCCTTGGCAACCGTTGTGCCATCATCGGGAGAATTGGCAATGACCCTGCTGGAGACTGCTTTAAAGAAATGATGGAAACGCAAGGGATTACTCCCCTTCTGGTTCAGAGCAACAAACCCACAGCCCAAGCTGCCTGCCTGATTTCCCCGGATGGGGAGCGCACGATGTTCACAACCCTTGGTGCGAGCGCGGATTTAAATGAATCCGATTTAACCCTTGATCTATTCCAAGGTGTACGACTTGTGCATATCGAGGGGTATTTATTGACTAACGAGCCACTAGTTAGAAAAGCTATGGCATTAGCAAAAGAAAGCGGTGCTGCAGTATCTTTTGATGTATCCAGTGTAGGGATCATTACACAACACAAAAAAGCCATGATAGACCTTCTGACACACTACGTAGACATCGTTTTTGCCAATACTGCAGAGACCAAAGTTCTGACAGGATTACCCCCTGAGCAAGGATGCGTCATCCTCAAAGATTTATCGGAAACAGCTATTGTCAAGATGGGGGCCGAAGGGTGCTGGGCAGCCCAGGGAATCGATAAGGTATTTTCCCCGGCTCTTCCGACCAAAGTAGTAGACACAACAGGTGCCGGCGACCTCTTTGCCAGCGGTTTTCTTCATGGATACACTCACCGAAAAACACTTGTAGAATGCACTCATTACGGAGCCCTTGTGGCTTCCCACGTCATCCAAATCCTCGGGGCAGAAATTCCCCCACCCATGTGGAAATCGATCCGAGATAGGCTTTGAGAGTTACAAGGGTGATGTGATGGGCCATGATCACCTTTTCGGTCATACAAACCGATAGCCGATGATCACCTGCACGAGGAGAATCTCCGGTCAAAAAAATAACATAACAGGATAGGCAGGATGGGTAGGGTAAGCAGGATACCCTCGGCTGGCGAGTTGTCTTTACCTCGGAAAGTGAAATATTGTGAGAAGTCGTATCATCTTCGGCTTGCCGAAGATGATACGACTTCTCACAATATTTTATTTCTAAGGCAAAGTTCAACTGGACGACCGAAGGTATCCTGCTAATCCTACCCATCCTGCCTATCCTGTTATGTTATTTTTTTGGCCGAAGATTCTCCTCGTGCAGGTGATCATCGCCATGTGATGCGGCTTCACATTTCCCTTGCGGCCACCAAGACTGATTCCGTTTGAGGCTCGCAAGTTTTATTCTCAAATTGGAGATCGAACGAGATTTTTTTGCGTAACATAAAAATGCCGATGCTGTTCATGATCAACAGAAGACCGCCGCTAATAGCCATCACGGACTGTGCGAGCAGAGTATCAAAAAATGAGAAAGTCACCAACACAATAATCGCATATAATTGATAGAGTTTGCGGCCTGTTTTTGGCAACAGGAATTCCGCACACTTCAAACCAACACAGTAGTAGGCATTGATTGTGGCGTAACCGACAAGGAAAAGAAAGAAGGGCATAAAGTAATTCATATGCGGGAAATACTGACCCAGTGCTACCTGTACAAGCATTTCACCGGGAATAGCCTCTTGCCATACCCCTGTGACCAAAACAACAGCCACACTAGATGTGCAAATTAAAAATGTGTCCATAAAAATCTCGAAGATAACCAGAAGCGCCTGTTTTTCAGGAATGACAATACTTGTTTCGGAATGAATTACCGAGGCGTAACCAATTCCAATATCTCCTGTATAGCATCCACGTCGTACACCATGAGACATTGACTGTACCATTGCACTACCGGCAAATGCCCCCAAAGCAGCATGTCCGTTAAATGCGGAATGAAATACTGTACCAAATACGCTGGGAAGAACATCGATATTTTGAATGAGAATCCAGCTTCCCATTCCTACATAGGTAAAAACAAAGATCGGAATTAATGCTGTTGAGATACTTCCCACGCGTCTAACCCCTCCCTTTCCTGCAAAGAGGACCAGCGCTAGCAGTACACCAACAACAACAAAAAGATTAATATCCAAATTCGTTGCAATACTTCTAGCGACAACGTTAAATTGGAAAATCTCTACGCCATATAGACATAACAACATACAGACACCGGTTGAGACCCACGGTTTGTCAATAGCTTGACGCAAGTAATACATCGGGCCGCCGCAATACTCACCTTTGCTATTCGTCGTACGATAACGCACCCCTAAATAGACTTCGGAATATTTTACAATAGCACCGGCAACGGCTGTGATCCACAACCAAAATAAGGCCCCCGGACCGCCAATTTGGATGGCTATGCAGACACCCACGACGTTGCCGACTCCAACACTGCCGCCAATACTTGCAAAAAAAGCTTTGAGGGGAGGAACGCCCTTCTGGTGATCGTCACTTTTTTTAAATAATGAAAGAAACGTCTTAGTGGCTAAAGGTAGATTGCGGATCTGGGCAAATCCGGACTGGATTGTGAGGATGATCCCCAAAATAAGCACAGCCGGAACCCCTAAAAAAACCCACAGAAAATTTTCAAACCCCATGATTGCGCTGGATACTTGACTTAACATCGATTACTCAATTAAAAAGTTTAAACAAAATAAAGACCCATTATACTGATAATAATTTCTTAAGTCAAGGGAAATTAACTGCAAGAAATTGCTCTTTCCAATGGTAGGCATCGAGGATACCCTCAGGATTCCTCCCCATTATACAGTAGGCAAGGTAGAGAGCTTCCACGGAAGCGAGCCCCTCACCTGGATTAGGACAATCTTCCTGGCGCCGCGGGTACGCGGTTTTGAATCCGCCGGGAATGCTCCGTTTGGCGACAGGCCCCTTCGATTCGACAAAGCTGAGCATTTTTCCTGCCAGGCGCCAGGTGGCATCCAGAAGGAAAATGCCACAATCGGCATCAGCGGTGGTCAAGGGAGGGGCGTCGATAGCTAATAAAACGTAAGAAGACAAATCGGGCAGTTCCGTGCAGGGGTAGGTCAAAAAGCGACAGTCAGCCCGTTCCTCGAGCCCTCTTAAGCTGCATTTTTTCAAATTTTCTTTGCGATGGCGCATGAGATAGGTTGGTAAAAAGACCGGAATCTCAGGCTTGTTCACATTTTCTTCCTTTTTAAAGTATTGCATGATTATGTAGCTTGAATTATTATGGGGTTATACGATCGCTTAGTGTACCACAATAGGTGGTCATAAGACAAGCTGCTGCTCATAAAGTTGTGGTAAGGCACAGGAAAGAACGAGTACGAACCCGTTCTTGACTTTACCCCAACTTGACGAGCAGTTGTTAAAACAAGTAACCAGGACATCCCTATGTTCCACAAACTCTGTTTCCTCCTTTGTACCGTGTTCTCCATGTGTTCTTGTAAACTTTTTTCTGTACCGCAGGGAGAAGGCCAGGGCATCCACTGGATGACCAACTACGAGGAGGCAGTGCAGCAGTCCAAGAGTCTTTCTAAGCCGGTGGTACTTTTCTTTACGGGCTCTGATTGGTGTGGATGGTGCACAAAACTCGATGAAGAGGCGCTGGGAACCAGGGAGTTTGCCGATGCAGCGGCCGCCAAATTCATCTTCGTTAAGTTAGACTTCCCACTTTATGCCCCGCAAGATTTGAAACTCAAAGCCCAAAATAAACAACTTCAAGATAAATTCAGCATCCGCAGTTTCCCCACCATCCTCATTCTAGACCCTCAACAAAATCAGCAGATCGGTACAACAGGTTACCGACCGGGCGGCGGCAAAGCTTTTGCCGATTATTTGATCAAGATGGTAAATGATTATTCGGGTTACAAGCAAAAAATGTCGATGATTGATCAGACAAAACTTTCCGGTACCGAACTTAAGAAGCTTTATGCAAAATCGGTGGGGCTCCAACTCAAGAACGACACCGGTACAATTATGGAAAAGGGCGTCTCCTCGAACGAATCCGTCTTTTTCCTTACGGAGCAGTACCGCTTACTTGCCAATAGCGGGAAAATTCACGATAAAAAGGCTGTAGCACTGAGGGAACAACTGTTGAGTGTAGATCCCAACAACGAGAAGTTAACACAATATCAACTCGCCCTGATCGATTTTCAAGCCTATAGTAGCGAGATGGTTAACGACCAGTGCAATTCGGAATGTGCGATTGCCCCGCTGATCTCCTACATCAATAAGTACGGAGAGAAAGACAGGGAGAATCCGTGGCGCCTTAAATTCATAATCTCCCAGGTTTATCTAGACAAGAACGAAATGCCCTCCGCCCTAAAATATGCGCAAGAGTCGTACGATTCAGCCCCAGCCTCTGTTCGGCCCGAGATCGGGCTCGCCATCCACAACATCCGCTCACAAATCCACTCTTCCCTTTAAGACCTGTATAAACTTAAATTAAAATCGATGCCATTCGGTCGATAGCAAATATTCTTTAGGAATTTCCATAATGAAACGGGAGGGAAGGCTAGTCGACTCCACTCCCATCCGCATCCGTTTCCGCGCCATACTCAAAGTAAGAAATTTCATCGCGCGGGTCATTGCCACATACATTAGACGGCGCTCTTCTTCGATTCCTGTTTGTTTAAGGCTTTTTTCATGAGGGATGATGTGATCTTCCATACCGATTAGAAAGCAGGCTGGAAATTCCAGTCCCTTAGCGCTGTGAAATGTCATGAGCGAAACTTTATTTTGGGGCTCGGAGGACGCTTGGTTACCGCCAAATCCCTGAGATAAGGGAGTGTGTAAAACAAAATCTTCCAGCGAAGCCTTAGCTTCCTGCTCTGAGTGCGCCCGCTGCTCAAAACTCACCATGGAAGAAACAAATTCCTGCACATTCTTCCACTTGAATTCTCTCATTTGCCCACTTTTAACTTCTTCATCAATGGCTTTCTTGTACCGGATTTTATCGATTAACCACTGCATAGCCTCGCCCAACGGTCGGCTGGCAAAACAGTCTCTGGCATCTTCAATAATATTTAAAAATTCCCGAATACCTTTAGCTGCTTTACCGGAGATTTTCTCTTTGAGGTGCGCATACTCCGGATCTGTCATTACTCTCCATAAAGATACGGAATTAGCGCGGTTGCACGCTGTTAGCATATCCAGGGATTCTTCACCGACTCCGCGTCTTGGATGATTGATCACACGTAATAGAGCTTCCTGATCTAAAGGATTGACGATGACGCGAAGATAAGCCATCAGGTCTTTAACTTCACGCCGTTCATAGAACTCAGTGCCGCCAAATATTTGGTAGGGAATCCCAAGCACCCAGGTCTCCCCGTTTTTCCATCGGTGTTTTAACAGAGCGTCCTCAATCGGTCTTGCCAGGGCATTGGAACGGTAAAGGATAGCTACATCTTTCCAGCATAACCCTTTAGCCTCTCTCAACTTATCGATCCGACAGACAACAGCCTGCGCTTCATCCATTTCTGTTGGAGCATGAAAAACCTCAATAAGCTCACCTTCCCCACGGCTACTCCACAGAGACTTCCCATGTCGCTTCATATTGCAGGAAATCACTGCATTGGCAGCTTTAAGGATGATGTTAGTCGAACGGTAATTTTGCTCTAATTTAATGATTTTGGCGTCGGCAAAGTCCAATATGTGATGGATATCGGCGCCCCTCCACCCATAAATGGATTGGTCATCATCACCAACGACACAGAGGTTATTATATTTCGATGCCAATAATGTCGCGAGGCGGTACTGAATGGGATTGGTGTCCTGATATTCATCAATCATCAGGTACTGATATCTCTCTTGATACCGCTCCAGTACGTCAGGACACTGTTCAAAAAGCTCTACTGTCAACGTTAGTAGACTGTCAAAATCGACTGCATTATAGGCGCGCATACTGTTTTTCAGGCGTTGATAAACGTCTCTTGAAAACCCATCATGCCAGGAGGACCCAGTCCCTTTAATCTCCTCAGCATTCCATCCTTTGTTTTTAGCAATCGAAATCACATCTATCGTGGCCTGTATAGACGGAAGCCCCTCACCTTCATGCTCCAAAAGGTCGCGAACGATCATATTAACTAACCGCTGAACGTCTTTTTCATCATAGAGCGTGAATTTTCCGGTATAACCCAACCGATGGATCTCAGTTCTCAGCAGCTGCATACAAAAACTATGAAAGGTGCACAAGGTGACTTGCTTCGCTGCTTTGGGGTCGACCATGCTTCCCAAACGGTGACGCATCTCAGCAGCTGCTTTATTAGTGAAAGTGAGTCCAAGGATAGCCTGTGGAGGGCATTGGAGATTATTTATCAAGTGGGCCATACGCAACGTCAAGACACGCGTCTTACCACTCCCTGCACCTGCAAGAACCAAAAGCCGCCCGATGACAGTCTGGACGGCAGCATGCTGATGTGGATTCAGCCCTGAAAACAGATCCATTAAACTGTAGCCAAGAGAGAAATTAACTCTGCCATAATATCCGCAGTTTGTGCCCCCTGAGCCAAGGGGCGCGGCTTGACATTGATATCAATCCCTTGAGGGAGTTGCCGCACTGCCAAGCGAAAAGCCTCGCGGACAATTCTCTTAAAGCGATTGCGCTTCACAGCAATCCCATAATGACGGGATGCTGTGATCCCAAGCCTTGTAGACGCGCCGCCATTGGAACACACATCAACCATGACCAGGCGTCCAACGCGACGGGCTGCTTTGTGTGCGATGCGTTGATACTGTCGCCGCGTCCGCACACGAGCCGATTTGGGGAATTTGTTGTTCACGCCCTCGTGAGAGCCTTACGGCCGTGGCGACGACGACGATTAATGATCTTACGACCGTCTGATGTTTTCATTCTTGCGCGAAAGCCGACAACAGCTTTGCGGCAACGTTTGCTTGGTTGGTATGTACGTTTCACGTCTCTATTCCTCTCAGTTTTTTGAGTTACTTAATAGGAGGAGTCTACATAAAGGGGGGTTAGATTGCAAACAAAAAGAAGAAAAAAGAAAGGGACGGGCGCAGAACGAGCAACCGCAGAGGGCAATAGACGAGCGCACATGAACGAGCAGCCGCAGAGGGCAATAGACGAGCGCACATGAACGAGCAGCCTCTCCATGTGCGCTCGTTCATGTGCGCTTTGCAGCTGCTCGTTCTGCGCCCGTCTCTTTCTTTTCTCCTCTCTTTTCCCTCCTATTTTTGCACTTTTTTGATTTTTTTCACCAAAGATGTTGAAAAGAAAATAGGGATTGGTTTATAAGTACTGCTTGATCTTCTAAAGACAAGTAGGAAAAGATATGAAAGTAAAAGCATCTGTAAAAGCCGACCCTTCGAAGGGAGACATTCTCGTTCGTCGTCGCGGCCGTCTCTATGTAATTAACAAAAAAGACCCCAACCGCAAGCAAAGGCAAAAGGGTCCTGCGCGTAAAAAATAGGAATTAGGAATATTTATGGCTAAAAAGTCATCTGTTGAAAAGCAAAAACGTCGTGAACGTTTAGTGGCTCTCAAGTGGGAGCAACGACAAGGCTTAAAGAAGAAAATTCTCGATATGAGCCTTAGCGAGGAAGATCGTGCAGATGCACGTACAGCCTTGAATAAGATGCCCCGTGATTCTTCCCCTATCCGCTTGCGCAACCGTTGCCAGCTGACAGGTAGACCTCGTGGTTTCCTAAGAAAATTCCGGCTCTCACGCTTGACATTCAGAGAAATGGCCTCTATCGGCCTTATCCCTGGCATCACAAAAGCTAGCTGGTAAGTTTAACTTCTGGGACTGAGAAAAAGTCGTCAATGCCCCGCATTTGGCGTATTTTTCTCAGCCTCAAAGTTTTGTTTAAATTCCCCCTTCACTTATATAGTTCACCCTGACCCTCCCTTTTTTCGGCATTGTTCAAATGCAGGTAACACTTTTTGGATTGCCATGATCACCTGAACGAAGGTACAGGACTTGAATTAGCAAAAAAAAGAAGGCCATTGGCCTAAGTTTGAGGTTTACTGTCGTTTTGCAGAGACTGTAACAACAAGGCAATTTCCTGAATGTGTTTCCAGACACTCATCCCTTCACTCCACACATATGACTGAGCATCGATAGTGCCTTTTTGCCATAGTTCTTTTAGAGCACCGATTGAAAGAGGACCTTGCTGTTTGCGCATTTTGTCAAGACAAAACCATTCGGAACAAGTGATGTCATTCTCATTCAGCAATGGAACTTTGGAATCCAGCTTAGCATCAGCTACAGTTGTTATTTCTTGTGTAGCAGGTGCTAATGAGGGTAATATAAAAAGCAGCAGCACGCCAAGCAGCCCCAGTAACATCCCGATAGCAAACCATATATAGGGGTCGCGCCCGCGCTGATTAGCGAGGTACGAGGCAGAGGCTCCGCAAAGAACCCAGAGAAGGATTGTGATAAACAAGGACATTGGCACCACCATAAAAATAGAACATTTGAAATTCAGCCTTGCTGCTAAACCTGATAACTCATTATGATGCAGAAAACAACCGATTGTCAACCCCTGTCTACGAAGGAGTCTCGCCCATGGATAATACAAAGAGAAAAATTCACGTGAAGAAGCTAGATACACAAGAACTTGAGTTGCCAGACACCCACTTTGTCCGAGACGTAGAAAACAAAGTATTTCAAGGCATCGTATTGCAATGCCTGTCAAAAATTGATGGAATTACACTAGTAGAAGGTAATTTTATCGACAATATTTTGGGCAGAACATCCTTAGAAGGTATTAAAGGGGTGTTTATCGAACAAAATAACAAAAATCATTCAGTCGGAATCAGAATCGAAGTCAATATCTATTACGGCCACTCGATCCCAGAAAAAGCAGAAGAAATCCAGGCACTTTGCGCTGAGGAAATCACGCGGCTCACAGGTCTTCATGTCTCCTGTGTACATGTGATTTTTAAAAGTATCGTCTTGCCAGACCAAATCAGAAAAGGCATGCTTCCTTCTGATGCAGTCTCCCCGGCGATGATGAATTCCAATATCGAAGAAGAATACAACGACGAGTTTTAACTCATCGTTATACATTTTTATGGTTCATCTTCCGAGAGAGGCTTTCTCCAGCTAGATAAATTTCTCGGAAGGGCCAAAAATGCCGATCCTTCGAAATTTATTACGCTGGAGTTTGCCTCTCTCTGGAATCTGAACCATAAAAATATACAACGACGAGTTTTAAATGAGAAACTTTTTTTACTATTTGATCAGCTTCATACTCTCAGTGTTTTTCATGGCTGTGGGAGCCATTGCCCTTATCCTGCCTTGGTCCACAACTACACAAGAAGCTCTCATCCACCTCATCCTTAAAGATTCTGTTGCCCTTTCACTTTTCGGATGTGCCCTGGTGGTTATTGGTTTGTCTGTAATCATCAATATCGGACTGAACACCAGACGACGCCATTACTATATCCGTTCGGGAAGCAATGCTATTCTGGTTAATGAGGCTGTTATTCAACGCTACCTTGAGGTGTACTGGAAACAACTTTTCCCGGAAAATGATATCCCCTTTACCTTCTTGCTAAAAAAGAATAAAATCCACATTTCCGTCGATCTCCCCTATCTTCCCATGGAAGAACAGAAAGAACTTCTTGAAAGAATCCGAAAAGATCTGCGTGCTACCTTCGCTAAAGTCTTAGACTATCGGGAAGAATTCTACATTGCAGCAACCTTCCAATCAAAGAAAACTAATTAGTTATTAGCGACTAAGTGTGGAATATTTGGTTCTCGGGAAGAATTGGGGGCGCGAGTCAATTCTCTTTTTTGCTCTTTTTTCGGCATGGTTCAAATGAAGGTAACACTTTT
>JBAWVE010000025.1:0-16339 GCA_037147435.1 Parachlamydiaceae bacterium | reverse complement strand
TTTTAAGTCGGCCGGCTTTTTTTTTGCATGGACGGAATGAGCCGCAACGGAGGGTGATGGACGAACGCATCATGGGGCATGGTTCAAATGAAGGTAACACTTTTGGATGGCCCAGATCACCTGAACGAAAATCCTCTTGGTTCATGACTATACTTCGGCATTAGGTTTGCCAAGAAATTGCGTGAGGTCTGTAGCTTTAGTTGCGACTGCTGCTCCGGCTAAGACAATTCCAAAGATAGCGCCATCTAGTGTCAGGCGCATCAGCTGTTTCATGAATGATATAGTGCTCTCAGGGACTGTTCCCCGCAAAATTTCTAACGCCGGATAATTCTCCCATAGTGTTAGATCGGTCAATATGACAGCGGTAACAGCTAAGGAGACAGCTAAAACAATCTTGCTGGTACTTAAGACCAGTGCTCGACTGATGACAGATTCTCTGTCCTGATCCTTTTGAAAAGCTTTGGTCAGCCAAAAAAGATTAAACCATGAGCTCACACTTGTAGCAAAGGCAATGCTTGCGGCACCCATGTCCAAAAATGCTACTAGAAGTGTGTTGAGTCCAATGTTAACGACAACAGATCCCATTGCTGCTTTTGAAGGGGTTTTGTAGTCTCCCTTTGCATAGAATGCTGGAGCCAATATTAACACGAGCGCCATGGGAATTAATCCGAAAGTATACCCCCATAGACATTGTGTTGTGCCAAATACCGAAGTGTTGGTGAATCCTCCGTGGCGATAGATCAGACTGATGGAGCCTTCTCCAAAAATGAATAACGCTGCCGTGAGTGGAAGCATCAGGGCTAGAGTGCGCCTGGTGGCAAAATCCAGGAAGCAGCGCGCTAAAGTTTTGTCTCCGGCTTTCACGGCACGGGCAAGAGGGGGGAGTAGTGCCCCTGAGAGGGCGACTCCAAAAAGTCCAAGTGGAAGTTGCTGCAGGCGGATAGCGTACCACAGGTAGGCAGGGCCTTCGGCATCAGCCCAGCGGGCGAAGACAGCGTCCATGGCATTATTGATCTGTGCGGCTGCTACGCCAATAATGCCTAAGGCTAGCGGTTTGCCAAGACGTACGACATCTTTTGAAAAATAGCGGGCACCTTGAAAGAGGGATTTAACCCCGAAGCCATTTAGAATTGAGAGAGTTTGTGGAAGAGTGATGGCCCATTGGGCGGCGCAGGCAGCGACGATAAATATTGATAGTATGCTCATGGCTTGCGTTTGGGGGAGGGTGCTGCATGAGATGATGCCGATGATCCAGAACAAGTTAAATAACACAGGAGCTGCGCTTGGGGAAAAATAGCTTTTTTCGCATTGCATCAGTGATGCGTTGATTCCGAATAGGCAGATAAACAAGAGGCTTGGCATCATGAGGAAAGTGAGCCAGGTGATCTCTTGATTGGCTTCATCTAAAACATTCCAGAAGAGAATTCCGCCAAGGCTTGCCATGATTCCTGCAATGATTAAAAGAAGGAGGCCAGTGAGGCTGAAGGTCAGATCGCGGAAAAAAAATCCTGCGCGTTGGGGGTTTTCTTTGCGTAATTCCTCAAAGTGAGGAATTAATGCCGTTTGCATGGCACCCTCTCCGAGGAGGCGGCGCAATAAGTGTGCGAAGCGGAAAGCGACGAGCAGTGCAGCGATAGCACTGTGTGTTCCGAAGGCGTATGCCATGCAGATATCGCGCACCATACCGGAGATGCGGCTAAGCATTGTACCGGAGAAGAAGCGCGTCGCCGAGCGAAAGATCGAGAGGGTCGTATCAGAAGTTGGTGATGACATGAGGGTGAGGATATGTCATTTTTGGATTATTGTAGAGCGTTTTTAACATCTTTTAAGCGTTGAAGGTTTTGAGTCACTTTTTCTTGATATTCTAAAGGGAGATCTTGGATGGCTAAAAGTTGCCTATAAGTGATTTCCGCTTCCTCATATTTTCCCATGAGAAAGGCTGAATTAGCAAAAACAAATGGCAAGGCGTGGTTGTAAATCCAATATTCGATGTAAATTAGATCATTGGGGACTGGAATATGACGTGCTATCTCTGCTGCTGCATAAGATAAGATGAAGTTGTTTGTACAATAGAAATAATTAGCCAATCGATACAGAGGCTCAGCTCGAGTCGGACGCAGTTGGAAGGCTTTACAATAGGCGTGAATGAAGGATTCTGAGGGAAATCCGAGTTGCTGTTGGAGAACGCCGACATAATATTGTGACCAAAAAGTTGCCTGATCCCAGCCCTTCATGCCGGCTCTCTTTTCATAATTCTTTAGGGCGAGGTCATATCTTCCCGTATTGAAATATGATTGAGCCAGGTAATAGACGTAATCGGCGTTGTCTGGTTCCTTCTCCAACGCCTTTTCCAGCAAATGAGCATCTTTCAGATATTTTTGGGGGTCTTGAGAGCGATTCCCATCTTTGGACATGGCCGAGATGGCCATTCCCGGCAATGGATGCAGTATTTCAGTCTCTTGCGGGGTCGTGAGCCTTTCATGCAATACATTCTTCCAGGACCAATCTAGTGCAGTACTCACAAGAAATGCCCTTTGCAGGCTGATGTTTACGTCGTCTGAAATGCGCACGGGAATCAGGTATCCATCGCAGGTCAGGGAACATTTATCAAGCGGAGTTTCGATTTCCGCTATTTCGTCGGCATCGATGAATAGAAGATAGTCAGCCCTGTTCTTAGCGAGGTTTAGCGCTTCTGTGCGATTGTATCCAAAATTAACCCAAGGGCGTTCATAGAGCTCGCCAGGAATATCCTTCATGACATTTTGAATGATTTTTTGTGTGCCGTCATCTGAGCCTGTATCGACAATGACCCAATAGTCTATTCCAATATTTTTTACAGACTCTAAACACCTCTCGATGACTCGACTCTCATTTTTAACAATCATATTCAAGCAAATCGTTTTGCGAGGTAACTGAGAGGGTGTCTCTGCGGCTTCAGCAGTGAATGAGCCCAACATCAGTAGCCAAAGGAATGTCAAATGAAGACGCATGTTTTTCCTCAAATTAAAGAGTCCGTTTCCAAGGTAATGGTCCGTTATACTCAAGAAAACTATTTGAGGTCAAGTCCCGGGGCATTGTTGTCTTTGATTTTCATGTTGCTCGGTATTGACGATTGTTGTAAATTTTCTTTTTTGCATAGAGGAAATGGACGACATGGACGAGCTGCACTGGACGATATGGACAAACTGCACTGGACAACATTGCAGAGTTTTGCGGGCTGATTCAGCGCTTTTACGCTGTCCATTTTTTTTTGACCATTGCAGCTCGTCCATGTCGTCCATTGTTGTTCGTCCATTTGTCTCCATTTTTCTTTTTTTTCTGTTATGCTTCCTGGTGCCACTGGGGAGTTGCTATTGCGCGGACAAAAAAATCTGTTTGACGATGATTGTCAAAAATGAGTCGAGCATTATTGAACGGTGCTTGGATAGTGTTAAGGATATTATTGACTGTGTTTCGATTTGTGATACGGGCTCTACCGACAACACAGTAGAAATCATCGAACAATTTCTTCGGGAACATCATATTCCGGGTAAGGTGCATCATCATTGTTGGGAAAATTTCGGACACAATAGAAGTTTATCCGCTTCAGCAGCGCAAGAAACCTTAGGAGAATTGTCTATCTCTTTGCCTGATACCTACTTGTTACTGCTGGATGCTGACATGATTTTCGTGATTTCTCCGAAATTTAAAAAAAATGAGCTGTGCAATGATTGCTATTCCTTAGTCCAAAAATCCTCTTGCATCTCGTACTACAACACGCGCCTTATCCGCGCTTCGCTTCCCTGGAAATGCGTCGGGGTCACGCACGAATACTGGTTATGTGAAAAAAGTGCGACAAAGGGGAAGCTGCAATCTTTATGGATCGATGACCGCGAAGACGGCGGGTGCAAAGCTGATAAGTATGAAAGGGACGTCCGGCTGCTGACAAAAGGGTTGGAAGATGATCCCGATAACGGCCGCTATATGTTCTATTTGGCACAGACCTATAGGTGTATGAACGACTATGATAAGGCGATTGAATGGTACACCAAAAGAATAGCCAAAGGGGGCTGGAAAGAAGAAGTGTGGTATGCAAAATACATGATCGGAACTCTCTACGAATCCAAAGAACAATGGGATCAAGCTCTTGTCTGGTATCTGGATTCCTATCAACACAATCCGGCTCGCGCAGAACCATTTGAAAAAATAGCTCTTCACTACAGACTGAAAAACCAGCACGATTTGGCTTATTTTTTTGCGGCACAGGGTTCAAAAATTCCTTATCCGGTCAATGAACAGCTATTCATTGCCGATCCCGTCTATAACTATCGATTCGATGAAGAGCTGTCCATAGCCGCTTATTACACCCCATTTAGAGAGGAAGGATTTGCCGCTGTGGAGCGCTTACTAAGTAATAAATTGGTCCCTCGTTCTTCGAAGCTCCAAGCAGAAAAAAATCTTCGATTCTACGCAGAAAATTTAAAAAATGTCCGCTTCGAACGTGTCTCCAGTAAGGAGACTCCGGTGGATTCTTCTTCTGTTGATTCTAAGGCATCTTCTGAGAAAAATTGGCTACCTTTCATCAAAGACGGTGATCTTTACGCCATTTATTCATACGATCCGCTGCTGATTTTTAAGGTGGATCCATCAATTGGCGCTTGCCTGCCGGTTGTGTACCAGGAACAGGAGCGAGATTTTTCTTCTTTTAAACACGCTGCAGGTCCACTTGCTTTTGATAAAGGCTATCTTGTTGTTGTGCAACATACCGTTTTTGATGAGGACCGGTGTTATTTGCATCGTTTTGTGTGTCTTGATCAGGATTTTAAAATCACTCACGTGTCAAGGCCTTTCACTTACGTGTGCAAAGGGGGGGGGCAGTGTTGCAGCATCACCACCGATTCTATCGGGTCAAAGCTCGTCATGTCTTTAAAGATTGAAGGCAGGGAAGCTATGCTTGCATTTATAGATTTCGATATCGTTCGCTCTCTGCTTTTACCCATAAAATAACAGAATATAAATGGTTACTAGCGTTTCCCTATACCAGCATAATAGAGCCCCAGCGGGGCGATACAAGATAGCCCCAATTATTCCCAAGAACTACTTTTTGCTGTCAAATCTTTTGAATCAAAACGCCGTGGTCCCGAAGATATAGTCCTTAATTTTTAAAATATATTTGACATAATCATAATAAACATTTTATAAGGTGGGCTCATAAGAGATGCCTGCAAAAAATCACTTCACGCGAAATGGATTTTTCAAGCGACTCATAAGATCAGGAGTTACCAATGAAGTATTGGCACTATGTTCTATGCACCGCTGTATGCGGTTTAAGCCAACCGGCAATCAGCCATGCTGAAAGCCCCGCTGGACAGGAATACAGTTCTCAAAATTATGAGTGCTGCCCGCAATCATGTTATGTGGAACCATGCTGTGCGCCGGAATCCGGTGAGCTGGCGTATAGCCCCCTGCGCCTCAATGTTGAGGGGCTTGTCGGAACAGGAATCGGGGGCAACAACGAAAATGCTGCTGTAGAACTCTTCTGGGCGCCTTCACTCGTTTCTGAAAGTTGGCTGCCCTTCATCGATCTTAAATGGCATCATCTGGGGACATCCAGCTGCTGGGCTGCAAATGCCGGTGTAGGTCTTCGTGGGCTTGATCCCTGGGATCGCACGATGGGTATCAATATTTTTTATGACCACAGATACAATAGAGGCACTGAATTTAATCAGGTGGGTATCGGTTTGGAATCGTTGGGTGAACTGATCGATGTCCGTGTCAATGGATATTTCCCCTTTAAGAAGACCGGAACAAGCACCGTCCTTTTCGATGATTATGTGGGTGATTATTTTGTCGAAGCCGAACAATTTTGGCTTCCTATGTCGGGTGTCGATGCTGAAGTTGGCGTGACAATGTATAATGCTTGCGACTTCCGGATCTATGGTGCGATCGGTCCGTACTACTATTGGAATACAGATAACCAAACCAGTTTTGAAAAGAAAAATGCTTTCGGCGGTATGGCAAGATTCTCTGTTCAGTGGACTGATTACGTGACCCTTGAAGTCAAGGCAACCTATGATAATTTGTTTAAGACAAAAGTTCAGGGGCTATTGGAAATCACGCTACCATTTGAAAAATGTTTCGATGCTTGCCGATGGACAAGCAATGCCTGTGCAAATATTTTCCTGAAGCCTGTAGAACGGCGTGAAGTGATCGTATTGCACCACTCAGACATCCTATGGCTTGGTAACTACTAGAAAGGAAACTCATTATGAGAAGATTGCTGCTTAGCTGCTCCATGTTATTATGTCTGACTTCACCCTTACTTGCCTCTGAGAATACTTTGCCCCAAGGTCCTACTGGACCAACGGGTCCAACGGGTTCTGTCGGCCCTACAGGGGTCTCAGGTCCAGGCGGACCTTTAGGTGTGACGGGACCAACAGGGCCAACAGGCCAGACCGGGCCGTCAGGTCCTATTGGTCCTACAGGTAATAAGTGACGGGTCCCACAGGTCCTACAGGTCCGACGGGCCCATCGCCAACTGGCCCTACAGGTGCCACAGGCTCTCCGGGTCCCAATTCATCAGTCACGGGACCTATAGGTAGTACAGGGACGGTTGGAACTAGCGGGACCGATACTGCTTTAAGTTTTTCGTATGGATATGCACAGAGTTCGAATACTGGGCCGTTGGAGCTAACTCCAAGTAATCTTATTCCACTGGCGCTTACGTTTAATACAGAGGACATTACAATTAATGGTGCCGGAACGCTCGTTTCTGTGGATAATAGTGCCAGCGGAAACTTTTACTATCTGGTAGGGGTCTATGTGGAGGGAACAAGCGCTAGTGCGTCTTATCCACCGGTGTTTCGTGTAGCAATAAATGGCACCCAGGTAGAAGGTGTCGCATTTGGCCTGCTGGAGGTACTGGCAACGAATTTAACGTTGCATTTCTTTCTGTGATGTATGTCCATTCCAATACGATGACCCCGCCAACTGTAAGTGTTTTCATCACTGACAACGGAGCTACGATTGACCCTCAAGGTGTGACTCTTGTGCTCATAGGACTCGGAAATGATCTGTAAATGGCTAGATGGGAAACCGGGTCTTGATCACCTTTTCTCAGATAAATAGGTAACCACTCCCTTTTTTTACTTTCATCTTTTTCCCAATAGATCTAAAATTCGAACCGAACCGAGGGATAACAGATGAAAAAAACAGGGAAAGACGAGGCTGGGGAACTGCTTATTGGTGCGCACACATCAGCGGCAGGCGGCGCTTATAACGCACTCATTGAAGGGCAAGAGATCGGCGCTACGACGATACAGATGTTCACTGCAAACCAAAAACGGTGGGATGGCAAAGCGCTTAGTGAAAACGACATCGAACTCTGGAGGCGAACCCTTGCGGAGACTCATCTGAAGAAAATCATGAGCCACGACAGCTATCTCATCAACTTGGGTGCACCAAATCCAGAAAATCTTCAAAAAAGTTTAAAAGCCTTCCGTCAGGAGATTATCCGCTGCCAGCAACTCGATCTTGCTTTTCTTAATTTTCATCCTGGCGCAGCCCTGGATACCGATCCTCAAGAGTGTTTGGATCGGATTGTCGAAAGCTTACTATCATTCAAAGACATAGTAGCAGATGGGTCCCTCCGTCTTGTGATTGAGGCAACGGCAGGGCAGGGGTCTAGTGTGGGCTGTACGTTTGAACACTTGGCGTATCTTGTGGATCAAGTGCATGCAGAAATACCTATTGGTGTTTGTATCGATACGTGCCATATTTTTGCCGCTGGATATGATTTGCGGACAAAAGACGCGTGTGATGCAACGTTGAAAGACTTTGACCGTATTGTGGGCTTAAAACACCTATGCGCCTTCCATCTGAATGACTCTGTCAAAGGACTCGGATCCCGTGTCGATCGCCATGCCGCTCTTGGCGAAGGAGAAATTGGAGTGGAATGTTTTCGCTTTTTGATGCAAGATAGTCGTACTCGCACGATTCCAAAGTATTTAGAGACTCCGGGCGGGCCCCCGTTATGGAAAGAGGAAATTAAAATGTTGCGTGCATTTGCAGCTGAAAAATAATGAGAGATTATACCTATGCGTACACGAATTAAACAAATCAGACAACAGAAACAGGATCAACCGTCGTTGATAGGGCAAGAAGTCACCGTTAAGGGATGGGTGAGGACAGTTCGCAATCAGAAGACGTTTGCTTTCGTTGAGATCAATGATGGCTCGACATTGTCAAATTTCCAGGTTGTTGCGACTCCGGATCTACCGAACTACGAAAAAATTGTTAGCCAGCTGTCTACCGGTGTCTCTGTTGCTGTGAAAGGGATCATTAAGGAAGGGGAAGGGGAGAATAAAACGCTTGAGATGCAGGCAAAAGAAATTGCGATTGTTGGTGTGTGTGATCCTGAGGTCTATCCTTTGCAGAAAAAGCGTCATTCTTTTGAGTTCCTCCGTTCGATTGCCCACCTCCGTCCACGGACGAATACCTTGGGAGCTGTGACTCGTGTGCGGAATGCTTTGTCGTTTGCCACCCATCGATTTTTCCAAGAGAGGGGATTTCTGTATATTCACACACCCATCATTACCGCTGCAGACTGTGAAGGGGCAGGAAAGATGTTTCGTGTGACAACGCTTGATCTTGAGAATATCCCTAAAGGGAAAGATGGTAAAGTTGATTATACAAAAGATTTCTTCGAGAAACCAGCTTACTTGACAGTTTCAGGGCAGCTCAACGGAGAGATCTATGCCAGTGCCCTGTCGGATATTTACACTTTTGGGCCAACATTCAGAGCAGAAAATTCCAATACCTCACGTCACCTGGCGGAGTTCTGGATGATCGAACCTGAGATGGCTTTTGCTGACCTGACTGATAACATGGATTGTGCAGAGGCATTTCTTAAGTATGTGTTGAAATACACCTTGGAAAACTGTGTAGAAGACCTTCAGTTTTTCGATAAATTCGTTTCCGAGGGCTTAATTGCACGTTTACAGCAAGTCGTTGACGTTCCCTTTGAACGCGTAACATATACGTACGCCATCAGAATCCTCGAGAAGGCAGAGAAAACGTTTGAGTATCCTGTCAGCTGGGGTATCGATTTGCAGTCGGAACATGAACGGTTCCTTGCAGAAGAATATTTTACAAAACCAATTATCCTGACAGATTATCCAAAGAAGATCAAAGCGTTTTATATGCGCGCCAATGAAGATGATAAAACTGTTGCCGCCATGGATATCCTGGTTCCAAAAATTGGGGAAATTATCGGGGGCAGCCAGCGTGAAGAGCGCCTTGACGTCCTGACGAAGAAACTCGTGGACAACAATCTTCATCCTGAAGACTACTGGTGGTACCTGGAACTGCGTAAATATGGGTCTGTCCCTCATGCCGGATTTGGCGCAGGATTTGAGCGCCTTGTCCAGTTTGTGACCGGAATGGAAAACATCCGTGATGTGATCCCATTCCCTCGCTACCCGGGAAAAGCCGAATTCTGATCAAGGCACTAAACAAAATAACAGGATAGGCAGGATAGGCAGGATAGGCAGGATGGGTAGGATGAGCAGGATACCTTCGGCCGGCAAATCTTATCTTTATTTCAAATTCAGTGATTGCCCAAGGCAATCACTGAATTTGGGATAAGATTGGCCAGCCGAAGGTATCCTGCTTATCCTACCCATCCTGTTATTTTATTCTTGAGTCTACACACGCACAGCCAGCCGAAGGTGTTCCGTCTATCCTGTATAATTCTGACTGAAAAGGTGATTAAAACTGCGAAGACGGTGCTGCTCCTTTTCCTGAAACAGCTTCATCTGGTGATTGATTGATTTGGTAATGAGTTCTTCTGCAACTCCAAGGGAAAGAGATAGATTTCTTCGACGGATTCTTAGCTGACGATTGAGTTGATCGATGTTTAAGAGTGTAATTTTTGGGTGGCGTGCGACTAATGGATCGACGTTCCGGGGGACAGATAAGTCGATAACAAGCTTTTGACTGATCATATCTGTTGGAATTGTGTTGCTATGGACTAAAAAATCCGGTGCTTTCGTGCCGAAAACAACCCAATCGTATAGATGCCAAGAGTTAACTTCATTCCACTGAACAAATGAAATCCCGTGCTTTTCTGCCATCCGAATCCCAGCTTCTGCTGAACGATTGCATAAAGAGATTTGCGCAGACTGCTTCGTCTTCAAACAGCCCAGAATACTCTCGTTGATGGTAGAGGCCCCTACGAACAGGACTTTCGGCTCTGGCGTGGACTGAAACGTATGTCGACCTGCCTGGACAATGGCATAGCCAATATCAGGAAGGCCGGGTCTCTGTGGCAATATAGCCCTGACCTTCTTGGCGATCCCTAGAGATTTTTGAAAGAGGTAATGTAGATCGAAAGGCAGGCGGTGATATTCTTGAGCGCTTTCGTAGGCGTTCTTGACCTGTCCCTGAATTTCCGTTTCGGCAACGATAGCGCTATCTAAGCCAGCAGTGACGCGGCACAGATGATGCAGGCAATCCTGGCTAAAATAGGAATACAGCTTTTGATCAAAATCCTCTGCGATGTCCTGGCGTAAAATCTGAAGTAGATACGAATGCGTTTCTGCCAGATCCTGCGAAGAAAAATAGATTTCCGTACGATTGCATGTTGAGAGCAAAACAAAAGAATGTTCACCGTGAGTGGATTGTCCGGGATGCAGGCGTCGGTTGCAGATCCTTGCTAGAACCTCGCGCAACTCCAACCCGGCCAACTTGTGGTTAATGCCAAGGACTCCAACTCGCATGCTGAATAATCTCCCGTTATCAATAGAAAAGTTGATTTATAGATCATGCGGGAATTATTGCCAAGCGGATCATGTTAGAAGGCGTCTTTTTTAGCCTCGGGCAGGAGCCTGCGAAGATCATCTATAGACAGCCAGCGGATATTCGTATCCGAGCAGTACGCGAAATTTTCCGGCAATGGTTTACCGGGCCTTCCAGCAAGATAGCTTTGAACCAATTGGGGATTATGTGAATAGATTTCTGGGACAATCATGTAGTGATTATCGTATTCATAGGTATGTCGCGAATCCTCAGTGGCAACCATCAGTTCATGCAATTTTTCCCCTTCACGGATACCTGTGTAGGTGTGCTCCAGACCGGGGGCCATGGCATTGGCCAAATCTTCAATCTTCATGCTGGGGATTTTCGGGACATACACCTCGCCGCCGCGCATATCGTTGAAATTATTGATCACGAAGTCCACACTCTGGTTAAGAGTGATCCAAAAGCGCGTCATCCGCTTATCTGTTACCGGTAAACTTTTGGCGCCTGAGTTGATCAACCTCTGCCAATAAGGGATGACGCTGCCCCGGCTGCCAAGGACGTTACCGTACCTCACAACACTCATGGTGGGGTATCCTCTGGCACCAACATAAGCATTACCCGCAATGAAAAGGCGGTCTGAGCAGAGTTTAGATGCTCCATAGAGATTGACTGGGTTAACGGATTTATCTGTGGACAATGCGATCACTTTTTCGACGCCGCAGTCGATTGCCGCATCGATGACGTTCATGGCTCCAATGACATTTGTTTTGATGAATTCGGATGGATTATACTCGGCAGCGGGGACTTGTTTTAGTGCGGCTGCATGGATTACAAAGTGGACCTCATTAAAGGCGCGAGCGAGGCGGGCTGGATCCCGCACATCGCCGAGGAAGTAGCGGATTCTTTTGTCGTCAAAAACAGGAGCTGACTGGCGCATTTCCGACTGTTTCCACTCGTCACGGCTTAGGATGATGACCTTATGGCAATCGCTTTCATTTAATAGTTTCATCACCATTGCACGGCCGAAGCTGCCAGTGCCTCCGGTGATGATAATTGATTTGTCTTTGAAGATAGATAACGGGTTTTTTGTCATAGTCTGAGCCTCTCCAGCGTAATATACTTCCCTGACTTTGTACATTTTTGGAATCTGAACCAAAAAAATGTAGAAAGTCGAGCTTCCTAAATATTCCATCTTTACATATATTCTTTCAGTATATTAGGTCTCCTGTTTTTTAACGAGTAGGTTGTGCATGGCGAAGGAATATGATGAAAGTAGTGTAAAGACATTGGATGCTTTGAGCCATATCCGTTTGAGGTCCGGCATGTATATCGGGCGGCTTGGTGACGGCTCACACCCTGACGACGGGATTTATGTCATGTTGAAGGAAGTCATCGATAATAGCGTTGATGAATTCATCATGAAGCATGGAAAAAAGATTTTTATTGATGTCGATGAAGCAACGGGAAAAGTGTCGGTTAGAGATTATGGTCGCGGTATTCCCTTGGGGAAGGTTGTGGAGTGTGTCAGCCAGATCAATACCGGCGCAAAGTATAATGATGATGTATTTCAATTCTCTGTCGGACTTAATGGCGTCGGAACGAAGGCCGTCAATGCTTTATCCAGTCACTTTCTTGTTCGCAGCCAACGTGAAGGAAAGTTTGTTGAAGCCACATTTTCCAAAGGGCAAAAATTAGGAGAAAAAAGCGGCAAAACAGATGAAGAGTCCGGCACTTATGTAGAGTTTATTCCCGATCTCGAAATTTTCAAAAAATACCGGTTCCAAAAAGAATATATCCTGAAAAGATTGTGGCATTATGCCTATTTGAACACTGGGTTGACTTTGGTTTTTAATGGGGAATCCATCGAGTCCAAAAACGGATTGCTTGATTTACTTAATAAAGAGGTCCCTGAAGAACGCCTTTATGAACCCCTGCACTATCGGGGAAAACTTGTTGAATTCGCTTTTCTTCATACTCAAAACTACGGTGAAACTTATTTCTCTTTTGTCAACGGTCAACACACGTCAGACGGCGGAACCCATTTGTCCGCCTTTCGTGAAGGGTTGCTTAAAGGGGTTAATGAGTATGCCAAGAAGAATTTTCAGGGGGTTGACGTCCGTGAGGGGATCGTAGGTACAGTTCTTGTCAAAGTTAAAGATCCTATTTTCGAGTCGCAAACTAAAAATAAACTTGGCAACACAGACCTCCGGACAACATGGGTGCAGGAAATTAAAGATGCCGTTGTCGATCTGCTTTATAAAAATCCAACCACAGCAAATGCTGTCATCGAAAGAACGGCTTTTAATGAAAAACTCCGTCGTGAGCTTGCTTCCGTTAAGAAAGAGGCTAAAGAGAAACAAAAAAAAATCTCGTTTAAAATCCCCAAACTGCGCGACTGCAAACACCATTATAGTGACGAATCCGGGCGTGGTGATGACACAATGATTTTCTTAACAGAAGGGGATTCTGCCAGCGCCTCGATCGTTGCTTCACGCGATCCGATGACACAGGCTGTTTTTTCACTCAGAGGGAAGCCATTAAACGTTTTTGGGATGAAGCAGGATCAGCTCTATAAAAATGAAGAGATGTTTAATGCCATGAGTGCACTGAACATAGAGGATGACCTTGCCAATCTGCGTTACAACAAAGTAGTCCTGGCCACAGATGCCGACGTTGACGGAATGCATATCCGCAATTTGCTGATCACATTCTTCCTCACATATTTCGAAGGGCTTGTCGTCAATGGCCACCTCTATATCCTGGAGACCCCGCTTTTTAAAGTGCGCAATAAAGAAAAGACATTTTATTGCTACTCGGATGAGGAAAGGGATTCAGCGGTACAAAAACTTAAGAAAGGGATCGAAATTACGCGTTTCAAAGGGTTGGGGGAGATCTCTCCGAATGAATTTAAACAATTTATCGGAAAAGATATACGTCTGATTCCCGTGACAGTAACGACAATTTCCGAAATTAGGCACATGCTAGAGTTTTATATGGGAAAAAACACCCCGGACCGCAAGCAATTTATTATGGAAAATCTGATTAATGAAGAGGCCCTTTCAAGGAATATTCCTGTCGTATCCGGTGAAGGAGAGTAACATATGGACGATGTAAAACAATTGATGAAGCATCATTTCCTGAAATATGCTTCTTATGTCATTCTCGACAGGGCGATTCCAAACGTGTTTGATGGATTAAAACCCGTGCAGCGAAGGATTTTGCACACGTTGTGGAAAATGCATGATGGAAAACTGCATAAAGTCGCCAACGTTGCCGGCCAAACGATGGCTTACCACCCGCACGGTGATGCAGCAATTATCGATGCATTGATCAATATTTCCAACAAAGGCTTCCTCCTAGACCAGCAGGGGAACTTCGGGAATATATTTACAGGCGATCCGGCTGCGGCAGCCCGTTATATCGAAACGCGTTTGTCTTCACTTGCCAGAGAGACGATGTTCAATCCCGATCTGACTCAATTTGCGGCCTCATATGACGGAAGGCATCAAGAGCCCATATGTCTCCCTGCAAAAATCCCCCTGTTATTGATGCAAGGGGCAGAGGGGATTGCCGTCGGGATGGCAACATCTATTCTTCCTCATAATTTCGTTGAACTATTAGAAGCTGAGATTGCACTGCTGCAAGGAAAAGAAGTCAAACTTCTTCCAGATTTTCCTACAGCAGGCATCATGGATGCTTCAGACTACCGCCATGGACGTGGTAAAGTCAAGCTGCGGGCTAAGATCGAGATTAAAGATCCTAAAACTGTAGTGATCAAAGAAATCTGTTATGGAACAACCACAGAGTCCTTGATCCGCTCGATTGATGAGGCCGCCAAACGGGGAAAAATCAAGATTGATGCGATCAACGACTACACTGCTGAGCATGTTGAAATCGAGATCAAATTGATTCGCGGTTACTATGCAGAGGACCTTATTAAGGCACTTTATGCCTACACCGAGTGTGAAGTCAGCTTGTCTTCCCAGATGGTTGTCATTAAAGACGACCTTCCGGTTGAGCTTGATGTCGTACAGATTCTTGGATTGCATGTAGAGAAGCTTCAGGGATACCTAAAGCAAGAGTTGGAGATTGAAAAAGGGCGTCTTTTAGACAAGATTTTTGAAAAGACCTTAGAACAGCTGTTTATCGAGAATCGCCTGTATAAAAAGATAGAGACCATTGCTTCAAATGATAAAATCCATGAAACCGTGGCCGTCAGTTTAGAGCCATTCCATAGTCAGTTGAGCCGTGTGCCCACGCATGATGACAGAGAAAAACTGTTAAATATGCCCATTCGTCGCATATCACGCTTCGACCTCGATAAAAATCAGGAAGAGATTGCTGAGACACACAAGCTGCTGTTGGATATTGAAAAACATTTAAAAAATATCAAGAAATTCACTCAGAGTTATCTCCAAGGACTGATTGATAAATACGGGAAATTATTCCCCAGGAAAACAAAGACTCAGGAAATTGAGCAAATTGATTTGCGCGCCATTGAAACACGCACGATTAAGGTGGGCTTCGATCCGGAATCCGGTTTTGTCGGCACAAAAGTTACCGGAGATAGCACCTTCGAATGCACGAACTTCGATAAGCTGCTGCTGTTTTTCAAAGATGGATCCTATACAATCATCAATATTCCAGAAAAACAATACGTCCACAAAGAGGGAAGTAAAGTGGCCTACGTTGGAGTCGCCGATAAAAAAACCGTCGTCAGCGTCATCTACAAAGACCCAAAAAAGCACATCTGCTTTGCCAAACGCTTTGTCGTCTCTCAATTCATCATGGATAAAGTGTACCGTTACATCGAAGAAGGCATGGAACTGGTTCTGCTGACAACAAAGCCTGTGGTCAACGTAGAGCTGCAACTGATCCCAAAACCGAAACAGCAAATCAGCAAGATACCGTTTGCCCTGGATAAAGTGTTGATCAAAGGGGTGTCGGCTAAGGGGATAAAAATGACGGCAAAAGAGGTCAAAAAGGTCGTGCTGCTAAAGAATGGATGACGAAACGGAAGAATACCGCCGCGCTAAACACTCGGCACTCCGACGTTTGTCTATGCAGGCAATGCTCTCCAATCAGCTGGCCATTTTTTTACAGAAACGGCAGTTTACCCAAGAGGTAATCGAACGGGTGATCAAGGATTTGACGACACTTGAATTGCTGAATGACACCGAGTGGTCCGCCAGTTTCGTGCGCAGCCAATCCCGACGCAAGTTGGGGCCTCGGGCGATCGCTCAGAAACTTGCAAGGAAAGGGGTGCGCGGCGAATCCCTTGAAAAAGCGATTGAGGGCTCCTGGGATGCTAGTGAGCAGAAAGCTATGATTCATCAGCTGCTGCAAACACGCTTCAGCAAGCGCGATCTGTCAGACCCCAAGGAAAGGAAAAAAGTCGCGGCTTCGCTGGTGCGCCGCGGATTTGATTTATCCCTGATATTCCGCTGTCTATCCTGCAAAAATGATGACTTTGACGAGGTTTGATTTGTAGGTCTTGAAATCTTTCTAACAGGATTGGCAGGATGGGTAGGATAAGCAGGATACCTTCGGTCGACCAGTT